>JBOHKJ010000155.1:0-3931 GCA_050728975.1 Kiloniellales bacterium
GACCTCAGCCATCGCTCTCGTCGCTGGCGCCGCCGGTGGTGCTCGGTAGATTGCGGATCCTGACGCGTTTCACCCGGCGCGGATCGGCCTCCAGCACCTCGAAGCGGATTCCGCTCGCCGAATGCTCGATCAGCTCGCCGCGGGTCGGCACGCGGCCGGCGAGCGCCACCACCAGACCTCCGAGCGTGTCGATGTCGTCCTCGCGTTCCTCCTTGGAGAGGATCAGGCCGACCAGCTTCTCAAGTTCCTCGATGTCGACGCGCGCGTCGGCGATCAGCGAGCCGTCGGGGCGCTGCAGCATTTTCGGCCCTTCGGCGACATCGTGCTCGTCCTCGATCTCGCCGACGATCTCTTCGACCAGGTCCTCGATGGTCACCAGGCCGTCGATACCGCCGAACTCGTCGACCACCAGGGCCATATGGATGCGCGCCAGCCGCATCTCCAGCAGCAGATCGAGAACCCGCACCGACGGTGCAACGATCAGCACCTTGCGCAGCAGTTTGGCGAGATCGAAGGTCTTCTTGCCGCGCGCGCATTCCAGCACGTCCTTGATGTGTACCATGCCGGCGACATCATCCAGCTGCTCGCGGTAAACCGGGATGCGCGAATGACCGGCCTCGCTCATGATCTCGATCAGGCGCCCCATGTCGATGCTCTGATCGACGGCGACGATGTCGGCTCGCGGCACCATCACGTCGTAGGCGCTGAGGTGTCGCAGCTTGAGGATGTTGCCGAGCAGCACCCGCTCGTGACTGCCGATCGGTCCGCTATCCTCGCGCTCCTCGTCTTCTTCGATCTCCTCGATAATCTCTTCGATGGTCTCGCGGAGACCGGGGTCGCCATTCCTGCTGCGCAGGAGTTGGCGCAGCCGCTGCCATAGGGCAGAGAGGCCCTCGCCATTCTCCTCGCGCGCAGTCTTGTCGCCGGCGGCCTGGCTCATTGCAGCGCCTCTGCCGGTTGGGGTCGCGCCCGGTAGGGATCAGCGATCCCAAGGCTGGCGAGGATATCCGTTTCGAGGCTTTCCATCGCGACGGCGTCGTGCTCCCGCTCGTGATCGAAGCCCAGCAGATGCAGCAGGCCGTGCACCACCAGGTGGGTCAGATGATCCTCCGCGCGCTTGCCCTGGGCCGCGGCCTCCGTCAGCAGCGCCTCGCGGGCCAGCACTACATCGCCCAGCATGCGCGCCTGCCCTGCGACGGCTTCTTCGCCCGCCGGAAAGGCCAGCACGTTGGTTGCCTTGTCGCGGCCGCGGTAATCGCGGTTGAGATCGCGCAGGTGGGCGTCACCGGCGAGCGCGACGCTGACTTCCGCTGTGGCGTGACCGCGCAGCTTCGGCGGCGCGGCGCGCCAAGCCGCGACGACTGCACGGCGCACGATCACCTCTGCTTCGGGCAGCGCGTCGCTCCAACGGGAATCGAGGAGCGCTATGTCGGTGTCGATGGTCGGACTGTCCGGATCGTCGGTCATGGGATTGCGCGAGGCTGGCGTCAGTCCGCCTCGTTGTGGTCCTCCTCGCGGTTCTTTCGCTCGCGCGCTTCGTATGCGCGCACGATCCGCGTCACCAAGTTGTGCCGAACCACGTCGGCATCGGTAAAGCGCACGACGGAGACTTGTCCCATCTCGCCCAGCAGATCGACCGCTTCGCGCAGGCCCGAGGGCATCCCTCTCGGCAGGTCAATCTGCGAGAGATCGCCGGTTACCGCCATGCGGCTGTTCTCGCCAAGCCGGGTCAGGAACATCTTCATCTGCACAGGGGTCGTGTTCTGCGCCTCGTCGAGAATGATATAGGAGTTGGCGAGCGTGCGCCCGCGCATGAAAGCGAGCGGCGCGACCTCGATCTCGCCATTGCCGAGGCGATGGACCACTTGCTCTGGCGGCAGCATGTCGTAGAGCGCGTCGTAAAGCGGACGGAGATAAGGATCGACCTTCTCGCGCAGATCGCCCGGCAAGAAGCCGAGCCTTTCGCCAGCCTCCACCGCAGGCCGCGAGAGGATAATCCGATCGACCCGTCCCTCGGCCATTAGCGATACTGCCATGGCGACAGCGAGATAAGTCTTGCCGGTGCCGGCCGGGCCGATACCAAACACCAACTCGTGGCTCCGCAGCGCGCGGATGTAGGCCGCCTGCCCCGGCGAGCGCGCCGAGACTTGGCGCTTCTTGGTGCGAATCGTGAGCTCGGCTGAATGAATGTCGGACGCCGCGGAAGCCGCTCCACCGGGTCCGGCGTCGTGACGTGCCATGCGTACCACGGCGTCGATCTCGGCTTCGCCCACCTCGAGTCCTTTCTTGAGGCGCGCATAGAGGGCATCGAGTGCGGTCTTGGCTTCGACGACTGCAGTCGGTGGGCCGGAGATCGCGATCCGGTTGCCGCGCGATGCAAGGCGCACACCGAGCAACTGCTCCAGGCGCGCCAGATGCCGGTCGTGCTGACCATAGAGCAGCGGCAGCAACTGGTTGTCGTCGAACTGCAGCAGCGTCGGTTGACCGCTCTCTACCGCGCCTTCGCCGGAGGCTACCGGTTTCACGCCGTCATCTCCCACTGTTGTTCCTTGGGAGCAATTGCCCGCGCTCCGCGGTCCGACGACAGCAGGCGTCCGCGCAGGCTGAAGGCTTCCGCCGCTTCGATCTCGACCTCGACGATCTCGCCGAGTGCGGCGCGCGGTGCCATGAGCGACACAGCTTGCATATAGGGGCTGCGCCCACCGAGCTGGCCTTCCTTGCGGCCCGGCTTCTCCAGCAGGACCGGCAGGCGCTTACCGACAGTTGCGAGATTGAAGGCGCGCTGCTGCTCCTCGAGCAGGTCCTGGAGCATAGCGAGCCGCTCGCGCTTGACCGCATCAGGGACCTGGACTTCGAGAGCCGCTGCCGGCGTGCCGGGGCGTGCGCTGTACTTGAAGGAATAAGCCTGGGTGAATTGGATCTCGGTGACGAGACGCAGCGTCTCAGCGAAGTCACGATCGCTTTCGCCCGGAAAACCGACGATGAAGTCGGAGGAGAGCGCGATGTTCGGGCGGGCCAGTCGAAGCCGGTCGATGAGACGTCGATAGTCGTCGGCGGTGTGTCGGCGATTCATCGCCGCTAGAATGCGGTCGCAGCCCGACTGCACCGGAAGGTGGAGAAACGGCATCAGCTTGTCGAGCTCGCCGTGGGCGGCAATCAACTCCTGATCGAGGTCGCGCGGATGAGAGGTAGTGTAGCGCAGCCGCGCAACAGCTTCGATCTCGCTAAGCCGGCGCAACAGGCGCCCGAGACCCCAGGTGTGACCGCCCGGCCCCGCACCGTGATAGGCGTTGACGTTCTGGCCGAGAAGCGTGATCTCGCACGCGCCCTGGGCGACCAGCCGCTCGGCTTCAGCAACCACCGAGACAACCGTACGCGAATACTCTGCACCGCGGGTGTAGGGGACGACACAGAAGCTGCAGAAGCGGTCGCAGCCTTCCTGAACCGTCAGGAAGGCGCTGACGCCTGGCGCGCTGCATTCCTCGGGCAGGGAATCGAACTTGGCCTCGACCTGGAAGTCGAGTTCCACCGCCCCGCCTCCGTGGTCGTCAAGGCGCACTAGCATCTCAGGAAGACGGTGATAGGTTTGCGGCCCGAACACCAAATCGACCTGCGGAGCGCGGCGGCGCAGCTCCTCGCCTTCCGCCTGGGCGACGCAGCCGGCGACCGCCAGCGTCATGCTGCCGCCTGCGGCCTGACGCTCGGCCTTCAGCACCTTCAGGCGCCCCAGCTCGGAGTAGACTTTCTCGGCCGCCCGTTCGCGGATATGGCAGGTGTTAAGGATCACCAGATCGGCGCTCTCGACCAGCTCGGTCTGGACATACCCAAGCGGCGCCAGGACGTCCGCCATGCGCGCGGAGTCGTAGACGTTCATCTGACAGCCGTATGTCTTTATGAAGAGCTGTTTGGCCAAGCTGAGCTAGCGCTGCAC
>JBOHKJ010000156.1:0-3368 GCA_050728975.1 Kiloniellales bacterium
ATGTCAAAGGCGAAATTTGAACGGACGAAGCCGCACTGCAACGTGGGGACGATTGGGCATGTTGACCACGGGAAGACGTCGCTGACGGCGGCGATCACGAAGGTATTGGCGGAGAGTGGCGGCGCGACGTTCACGGCCTACGATCAGATTGACAAGGCGCCTGAGGAGAAGGCGCGCGGGATCACGATTTCGACGGCGCATGTGGAGTACGAGACGGCGAACCGTCACTATGCGCACGTGGACTGCCCTGGGCATGCGGATTACGTGAAGAACATGATCACGGGGGCGGCGCAGATGGATGGGGCGATTCTTGTGGTTTCGGCGGCCGACGGCCCGATGCCGCAGACCCGGGAGCACATTCTGCTGGCGCGTCAGGTGGGGGTTCCGGCGATCGTGGTTTACATGAACAAGTGCGACATGGTGGATGATCCGGAGCTTTTGGATCTGGTGGAGCTTGAGGTGCGCGAGCTTTTGTCGTCCTACGAGTTTCCCGGGGACGACATCCCTGTGGTCCGGGGCTCGGCGCTCTGTGCCTTGGAGGACAAGCAGCCTGAGCTGGGCAAGCAGTCGGTCTTGAAGCTGATGGAGGAGGTTGACCGCTACATTCCGCAGCCGGAGCGCCCGAAGGACCGTCCGTTCCTGATGCCGATCGAGGACGTTTTCTCGATTTCGGGTCGCGGGACGGTGGTGACGGGCCGGGTGGAGCGCGGGATTGTGAAGGTCGGCGAGGAAGTGGAGATCGTGGGTATCCGGGATACCGCCAAGACGGTGGTGACGGGCGTGGAGATGTTCCGCAAGCTGCTGGACCAGGGCGAGGCGGGCGACAACATCGGCGCGCTGCTGCGCGGGGTGGGTCGCGAGGACGTGGAGCGGGGCCAGGTTCTGGCCAAGCCGGGGTCGATCACGCCGCACACTCACTTCAAGGCCGAGGCCTACATTCTGACCAAGGAGGAGGGCGGGCGCCATACGCCGTTCTTCACCAACTACCGTCCGCAGTTCTACTTCCGGACCACCGATGTGACGGGGGTGGTGAAGCTTCCGGACGGAACGGAGATGGTCATGCCGGGCGACAACGTGACGATGGAGATCGAGCTGATCGCCCCCATCGCCATGGACGAGGGGTTGCGCTTTGCGATCCGCGAGGGCGGCCGCACCGTCGGCGCCGGCGTCGTCGCATCGATCATAAAGTAGAGACGGTGGATAGGCTTTTCAGCAATCCGGGTCGGCGCGATAGCGACCCCAAAACCGAGGCTCGGGTGGCGTAGGACATGGACAGCCAGAACATTCGCATTCGCCTCAAGGCCTTCGATCACCGGGTCCTCGATCAGTCGACCTCGGAGATCGTCAACACGGCCAAGCGGACCGGTGCTCAGGTACGCGGGCCGATCCCGCTGCCGACACGAATCGAGCGCTTCACCGTGCTGCGATCCCCGCACATCGACAAGAAGAGCCGCGAGCAGTTCGAGATTCGCACTCACAAGCGCCTGCTCGACATCGTCGACCCCACACCGCAGACCGTCGATGCCTTGATGAAGCTCGACCTTGCGGCCGGGGTCGACGTCGAGATCAAGTTGAAGGGTTAGTTCGATGCGTACCGGTGTCATCGCCCGCAAGCTCGGCATGACCCGCCTCTTTACGGTGGAGGGCAAGCACCTGCCCGTTACGGTGCTGCAGCTCGACGCCTGCCAGGTGGTCGCGCAGCGCACGACTGAGAAGGACGGCTACGATGCCGTCCAGCTTGGTGCCGGCACGGCCAAGCCGAAGAACGTCACGCGGGCCCAGCGCGGCCACTTCGCCAAGAGCAAGGTGGCGGCCAAGCGGCGCCTCGCCGAGTTCCGAGTCGCCGCCGACGCGCTGCTGGAGGTCGGGCAGGAGCTGACCGCCGATCACTTCGTCAACGGTCAGCTGGTCGACGTGACCGGCAGCTCGATCGGTAAGGGCTTCGCCGGCGTCATGAAGCGCCACAACTTCGGCGGCCTGCGCGCCACCCACGGCGTCTCGGTCTCGCATCGGAGCCACGGCTCGACGGGCAACCGCCAGGATCCCGGCAAGGTCTTCAAGAACAAGAAGATGGCCGGCCACATGGGCGATCGCCGTGTGACCACCCAGAACCTGACCGTGGTCGGCACTGACGTCGAGCGCGGCCTGATCATGATCAAGGGCGCTATTCCCGGCTCCGAGGGCGGCTGGGTCCTGGTGCGCGACGCGGTCAAGGCGCCGCGGCCAAAGGACGCTCCCTATCCGGCGGCGGTCAAGGCCGGCTCGGCCTCCGCCGTGGGAGCCCCGGCTGCGGAGGCTGCGGCAGGTGCGGTCCCGGCCAGCGAAGCGCCGGCGGGTGAGGCGAAGGAATGACGGCGATGAAGTGCCCCGTAACCACGCTCGACAACAAGACAGCCGGCGAGATCGACCTGGACGAGGCGATCTTCGGCCTGCCGAGCCGGACCGACCTGTTGGCCCGAATGGTCAACTGGCAGCTCGCCAAGCGCCGCGCCGGCACCCACAAGGTGAAGGAGCGCAACGAGGTCTCCGGCTCGACCCGCAAGATATCCCGTCAGAAGGGCGGGGGCCGGGCTCGCCATGGCTCGATCCGTGCCAACATTTTCCGGGGCGGCGGCATAGCTCATGGTCCGCGGGTGCGCGACCACGCCCATGAGCTACCGAAGAAGGTGCGTGCGCTCGCGCTCAAGACCGCGCTCTCCTCCAAAGTCGCCGAGGGCAAGTTGGTGGTGCTTGAGTCGGCTAAGTTGAAAGGCGCCAAGACCGCCGAGCTGGCAAAGAAGTTCGGCGCGCTCGGCTGGTCCTCGGTCCTGGTGATCGATGGCGCGGCGGTCGAAGACGCCTTCGCCCGCGCAGCGCGCAATATTCCCAATGTCGACGTGTTGCCGCAGCAGGGCGCCAACGTTTACGACATCCTGCGGCGCGATACGCTGGTCCTGACCAAGGACGCGGTGGCGGCGCTGGAAGCGAGGTTGAAATGAGCAGGGCCCGTCCGCGCGAGAAGGTCGAGATCACGGTCTCCAAGGAGCGCCTCTTCGAGGTGATCCGGCGGCCGCTGGTGACCGAGAAGTCGACCCTGATGTCGCAGCACAGCCAAGTCGCCTTTCTGGTGCCGCTCGACGCCACAAAGCCGGAGATCAAGGCCGCCATCGAGGACCTCTTTAAGGTCAAGGTGAAAGCGGTCAACACGCTGCGCAGCAAGGGCAAGGTGAAGCGTTTCCGTGGCCGCCTCGGGCAGCGCCCGGACAGCAAGAAAGCCTATGTGACTTTGGAAGAGGGTCACTCGATCGACGTGACCACGGGTATCTGACGCCATGGCACTGAGGAAGTACAAGCCCGTTACGCCCAGCCGCCGCGGCTTGGTTCTGGTG
>JBOHKJ010000157.1:0-8701 GCA_050728975.1 Kiloniellales bacterium
GGCCTCCCAGACCGCCTGGAAATAGCGCTCGACGGCCTCGCGGGCCAGCGGTTGCGGCCCGTCGAGCAGCGCCTCCAGCACGGCCGGCAGCTCGGCCAGGCTATCCACCCGGGTCGCGAGACCCGAGGGACGATAGAAAGCGTCGCCGAGCACGATCACCGGCCGGCGCAGCAGCAAGGCTTCGGCGCCGCTCTTGGAGTTGACCGAGATCACCAATCTCGCCCCGCGCAGAACCTCGAAGTTGTTGGTCGACGGCGGCAGCAGCGCGACATTGGGATGGCGCTCGAGCAGCGCCCGCATCCGGTCGGCGTCGAGGCTTCCCTGCTGCGCGGGGTGCTCCTTGACCGCCAGCGTCACCCCCGCCGGCAGCGCGGTGCCGATTTGCTCAATCAACTCGAGCTGGTCGAGATAGACGGGCGTGCGCAGGGTGAGCGCCATGTCGGCCGGCACGTGCAGCGGATAGTAGACATAGGAGCCGACGTCTTCGAGCGGCCGCTGACTGCGGCGCAGGCGCCAGCCGGACCACAGCATCCGCAGATGCCGCCGCACATGCTGCCAGATATGGCCGAACTCGTAATGGCGGCCGCGCAGATGCTTCTGGATCAGCTTCTCGACCAGGCGTTTCGCGTTGGCGAGGTTGACGATCTTGCCCCAGGGCGCGCGGTAGTGATGCGCGTCCTTGCGCGGAACCACGATCACCTGCCGCTCGACGGTATCGCGCAGATAGGTCAGCAGATCCGGCTCGGGATCCCGGACGCCGGGCCCGGCGATCGGCAGCGCGGCCAAGCTGTTGCGAATGAAGAACAGACGACCGCGGAAGAAGGCCGGCTCGATCGCCCAGTGGTCGAGCGCGCGAGCGCGCGCGGCGTGAAAAGCGGAGAGCACCGAGAGGAAGCCGCCGCTCTCCTGCAGCAGCGTCACCTCTTTTCCCTGGCGCCCGAACTCGTCGAGCCGCTCGCCGATCGCAACCAGATAGGCGGCGAGCCGGGTCAGGAGCGGCGCCGGGTCGGTCAGCTCGAAGGTCACCCACTCGTGGAGCAGCAGCGGCTCGATCGAATCGATGCCATTCTCGGCGAAGACCCTGGCCTGCGCCTCCGGGGACAGCAGGAGGAGCTCCGGCCGGCTGCGCAATACGCCCGGCATGTCGAGCAGCGGTAGCCCGGCGGCGCGAATCAAATCCGCGCTTTCGTCGTCGAAGGCGATCAGCAGCACCTCGATACCCAGGGACTCGAGGCGCCGCGCCACCTCCAGCCAGAAGGCAGTCTGGTAGCGCGCCAGTGTGGTGATCGCGATGGTCGCGCGGGCCGTGCCGCTCATGTCCGCTCCGGGAGATCAGGGCCGAGGCCGGCCGGCGCGGGCGCGCGGCCGCGCTCCACCCGGGCCGGAGCCGCGGTGGCAGACGGCGCCGCCAGGATTACCATCGCGGCCGCCAGAAACAGCATCGCGAGCCACTGGCCCTGCCACAGGCCATAGGCGCTGCAGGCGATCGCCACGCCGGTCACGCCGGCGGCCTGGCCGGCAAGCCGGCCGGGCATCGCCAGCCGCTCCAGGCGCTCCGCCATGAGCCAGAATATTGCGAAGGCCAGAAGACCGCCGACGGGTCCCAGCTCCAGGAGAATCTGAAGCGCACCGTTGTGCGGATGGAGCGGAATGACGCGCGCGCGATTGTCGTAGGGCTCGACGCCGAAGTTCGGCATGTCCCGCGAAGCATCGAAGCCCCAGCCGAACAGCGGGCGCTCGAGAATCCGCTCGCTGGTGAAGTTCCAGATGTGAACCCGGTGCTTGGCCGTCGAGTCGAGGTTGCTCCACTCCATCGCTCCGTTGCGATAGAGCGTCGGTCCCACCAGCGGGCTCAGCAGCAGAGCGCCGGCCGCGGCCGCCAGCAGCAGCGCTCGTCCGGCCTTGCGGTGCAGCAGCGCCAGCAGCGCTGTCATGAGACCCGCGGCCAGCGCGAAAACGGCAGCCGAGCTCTGGAGGAACAGCAACAGGGCCAGGAGCAATAGAGGGAGAGCCAGCGCGCGCTTGCGGAGGCCCTGCCGCCACAGGACGGCTGTGACGGGCCACACCAGAAGCGCCAGCGCGGTTGCGCCACGATTGAGCGACGACAGCAGCCGGTAGGGGTTGTCGCTGTCGCTGCGGAATGCGCGTGTTATGGGAAAGTCGAACAGCAGCTCGATCAGGACGATCGAAACCGCCAGGGCGCAGCCCACCAGCAACGCCCAACCCGCCGCGACCCGGGTCGCGTCATCGAGCGAGCTCGCGAGCGCGATGAGCCACAACCCGGCGGCTGCCGAGGCTGTCACCCGCAACGCCAACGTCAGCCCGCCGGCCGGGTCGAAACTCCACAGCGAGGCCGCTGCCATCCAGAGAACCATCAGCCCCAGGAGCAGCGTGGGCGCGAAGGCGGGGCGGGGCAGACGCCGCTCGCTTGCCCAGCGCGCGGCGGCGGCAAGCAGCGTGCCCGCGAACAAGACCACGACGGTGCCCTTCGGCGCGAGCAGCGCAACCAGCGGCAGGACGAAGGCGAGAAGGGAAAAGGTAGCCGCCTGAAGGCCGGACAAGGAAGAGGATGTCGCTGACATCGAGCTCACGAATCGCCGAAGGGCTTTAGGAAGCTACGACATCGCCGGAACGAGAGAAAGAATTCATCGGCGCCCGAGATCGGCCGGCGGCGGACACGCGGCCACCGCCTTGCCAAAGGGCGGAACGCGTGCCAAGCCTCGGCGATGACGCTGGATGCGCCCGTCATCCTCCTCGCCGGCGGTCTCGGCACGCGGCTGCGCAGCGCCGTGCCCGACCTGCCGAAGGTGCTGGCGCCGGCGGCCGGGCGGCCCTTTCTCGCCTGGCTGCTGGCAGATCTGGCGCGCCAAGGCGCACGACGGGTGGTGCTGAGCCTGGGGCAAGGCGCCGGGCAGGTGCTGGACGCCCTGCCGGCCTGCCGCCCCACCGGCCTCGCGGTCGAGAGCGTGGTCGAGGCGGAGCCGCTCGGCACCGGTGGCGCTCTCTGCCATGCGGTCGACAGCCTCGCCCTCGGCGGGACGCTGTTCGTGCTGAACGGCGACACCTGGTTGGAGGAGGGCCTAGCCAGCTTGGCGGCGCTTCCCGGCGGACCCGCTGCTCTTCTCGGGCTGACCGAGGTTGCGGACACGACGCGCTACGGGCGCGTCACGCTCGACGCCGGCGGGCGCATCGCTCGCTTCAGCGAGAAAGGCGCGGTGGGGCCGGGACCGATCTCGGCCGGCATCCTGCGCCTGGAGGCGGCCCTGCTGCGCGAGGCGCCGTCCGGTCCCTTCGGGCTGGAGCAGGATCTCCTTGCGCACCTAGCATCCAGCGGGCGTCTCCATGGCGCGCTCCTGCCGGGCAGCTTCGTTGATATCGGGGTTCCGGCGGACTATAAGGTCTTCTGCGCCTTGGCCGAGACTGCCCTGATTGCCCGCTATCCATGACCGACTTGGCCCCTTGACAGACCTGGCGCTCCTGCAGATCGACGAGGCCGCTTCCATCGCCGCCGCCTTCCGGCGGCTGAACGAGAACCGTGCCGGAATTCTGGCAGTGATCGACGCCGAGCGCCGCGTGCTCGGCGTGGTGACCGACGGCGACATCCGTCGTCACCTGCTGAGCCGGCCCGATACGGCGCAGCCGATCGCGAGCTGCGCCAACCGCGCCTTCGTCCGGCTCGCGAACGGGGCGCCGCGCGAGGCGGTGCTGAAGCTGCTGGACCAGCGCATCCGCGCCATCCCGCTGCTCGATGCCGCCGGCCGCCTGGCGGGGATCGTGACCCGCGAGTCCTTCCGTCTGGAGGCTGAGGCGCGGGTTTACGCCCGCGCCCGGGCGCCGGTGCGGATCTCGTTCGGCGGCGGCGGCACCGACCTCACGCGCTATTTCATCGAGCACGGCGGCGTGGTGATGAACGCCACGGTGTCGCTCTTCACCCACGCGACGCTGCGCCGTCGCGAGGACCGCTGCGCAGCGATCCGCTCGGCCGATTTCGCGCAGAGCGTCGAGGCCGACAGCCCTGCGGCGCTCCCCTTCGACGGCCGGCTCGATCTGGTGAAGGCCGTGGTGCGGCTGATCGAGCCCGACTACGGCTTCGAGCTGGAGATCGGCTCGGACTTCCCGCCTGGCAGCGGGCTCGGCGGCTCGGCCGTGGTGGCGGCGGCCGTCATCGGCTGCTTCAACCAGTTCCGCGAGGACCGCTGGGATCGCCACCAGATCGCCGAGATGGCCTTTCAGGCCGAGCGCCTGCTGCTCGGCATTCCCGGCGGATGGCAGGACCAGTACGCAACAGTTTTCGGCGGCTTCAACTACATGGAGTTCACGGCCGAGCACAACACCATCTACCCGCTGCGCCTCGACGGCGAGGTGACACGCGAATTGGAAGCCAGCCTGCTGCTCTGCGACACCGGCCTCAGCCATGCGTCCGGCGAGCTCCAGGCCAAGACGCTCGCCGCGGCGGAAGACGAAGGCGCCGCGCGGCGCTTCGCGCAGGAGAGCAAGGCGCTGACGCTGGAAATGAAGCGCCTGCTGCTGCGCGGCCGGCTGCTCGACTACGGCCGGCTGATGAACGAGACCTGGCGCGTGAAGCGCGAGTTTCTCCCGCACACCACCACACCCGAGCTCGACCGCCTGTACGAAGTCGCGCTTTCCGCCGGCGCCGTCGGTGGCCGGCTGCTGGGCGCGGGCGCGGGCGGCCATTTCCTCTTCTTCACCGAGCCGTTCCGCCGTTTCGAGCTGCTGGGCAGGCTGCGCGAAGAAGGCCTGGAGCCGCGCAGCTTCACTTTCGACGACCAGGGGCTGCAGTCCTGGACCGCTCGCTCGGGAGAGTCCGCCGCCGGCGAGGGGCTCGGATGAGCTCGCCGTTTCTGTTCATCGGCGGACGAGAGGTCGGCCCCGACCGCCCGGTCTTCGTCGTCGCCGAGATAGGCAACAACCACAACGGCGACCTGGAGCGCGCCTTCGCGCTCATCGACCGCGCCGCCGAGGCCGGCGCCGACTGCGCCAAGTTCCAGCTTCGCTCGCTCGACGATCTCTATCGCCGCCGCTCGCTCGCCGGCGGCGAAGACGATCTCGCGGTCGAGTACACGCTCGACCTGCTGCGGCGCTTCGAGCTGCCAGCCGAGGCCCATGCCCGGCTGAAGCGGCACTGCGAAGCGCGCGGCCTGCTCTATCTCTGCACCCCCTGGGACCCGGTCAGCGCCGAGCGGCTGCTGGCCCTCGAGGTCGCCGCCTTCAAGGTGGCCTCGGCCGACATGACCAACAGGCCGCTGATCGAGCGCCTAGCCGCGAGCGGCCGGCCGCTCATCGTCTCGACCGGCATGTGGACCGCCGCCGAGATCGCCGCCGCGGTGGCGCATCTCAACGGGCTTGGCGCCCGGTTTGCGCTGCTGCATTGTCAATCGACCTACCCGGCCGCCTTTGCCAACGTGCAGCTCCGTTTCCTGGAGAGCCTGCGCAAGCTGCATCCGCTGGTCGGCTATTCGGGGCACGAGCGCGGGACTGCGGTGACGCTGGGGGCGGTCGCCCTGGGCGCGCAGATCGTCGAGCGCCACCTCACCCTCGACCGCACCATGGAGGGACCGGATCACGCCGCCAGCCTGGAGTCGCAGGATTTTGCCGCGCTGGTCGCCGGCATCCGCGAGCTCGGCGAGGCGCTTGGCCCCACCGCCGGCTGGAGCGGCGAGAAGCGCCTCTCCCAGGGCGAGCTGATCAATCGCGAGAACCTGGCGAAGAGCCTAGTGGCGGCGCGACCGATCCGGCAGGGGCAGACGATCGTCGCCGAGGACATCGCGGTCTTGAGCCCCGGCCAGGGCCTGCCGCCGCATCGCCTCGGCGAACTCGTCGGCCGCAAGGCGCGGCGCGATCTGGAGGTCGACGACTTCTTCTATTCCGGCGACCTCGAGGAGGGCGGCGCCGCGTTCAGGCGCTATCGCTTTCGCCGACCCTGGGGCGTGCCGGTGCGTCATCACGACTTCGAGGACTATCTCGCCCGCGCGCAGCCCGACATCCTGGAGTTCCATCTCAGCTACCGGGATCTCGACCTCGATCCGGCGGAGTTTTTCAGCGGCGAATACCCGGTCGGCCTGGTGGTCCATGCGCCGGAGCTCTTCGCCGGCAGCCATCTCATGGATCTGGCGACGCCCGACGCCGCCTATCGCGCGCGGTCGGTCGCCGAGACCCAGCGCGTCGTCGAGGCAACGCGCGCCATGAAGCGGCACTTTCCCAAGACGGCGCGGCCGATGATCGTCGCCAATGTCGGCGGCTTCTCGATGGACGCCACGCTCGATCCCGAAGAGAAGCCGGACTACTACCGGCGCTTCGCCGACAGCCTGGCGCAGCTCGACCTCGAAGGCGTCGAGCTGATCCCCCAGACCATGGCGCCCTTTCCCTGGCACTTCGGCGGACAGCGCCACCAGAACCTCTTCATACACCCGCCGGAGATCCTGGAGATCTGCAGGCGCCTGGGCCTGCAGATCTGCCTCGACGTCTCGCACACCCACCTGGCGGCAACTCATTTCGGCTGGGATTTTATCGAGGGCGTCAGGACCCTCGGTCCAGTGGTGGCGCATCTGCATCTGGGCGATGCCCGCGGCGTCGACGGCGAGGGCCTGCAGATCGGCGAGGGTGAGATGGACTTTGCCGCGCTCGGCAAGGCACTGGCCGAGGCCACGCCCGGTGTGCCCTTCATCCCCGAGATCTGGCAGGGCCACAAGAACGGCGGCGAAGGCTTCTGGCTGGCACTGGAGCGCCTGGAGGGCCTGCTGTGAGCGAGACGGGGCTGACGGTCGCCATTATTCCGGCACGCAGCGGCTCCAAGGGCATTCCGCGCAAGAATCTGGTGCCGCTCTGCGGCCGCCCATTGATCGCCTGGTCGATCCGCCAGGCGCTGGCTGCCGAGTGCGTCGACCGCGTCTATGTCAGCTCCGACTCCGACGAGATCCTCGCCGTGGCCGAAGCCGAGGGCGCGCTGCCGGTTCGCCGCCCGGATGCGATCTCGGGCGACCGCGCCTCCTCGGAGTCGGCCTGGCTGCACACGCTCGACCGGATCGAGGGCGGCGGCGACAGCGTTGCCCTCACGCTCGCCATGCAGGCCACCTCGCCGATCCGCGAGGCCAGCGATCTCGATGCCGCGATCCGCCGCTACCGCGCCGAGAGCTACGACAGCCTGCTCTCGGTCTGCGAGGTCGAGGACTTCTTCACCTGGAAGCTGGAGGCCGACGGCAGCGCGCAATCGGTCAACTACGACTGGCGTGCGCGCAAGCCGCGCCAGCTCATCGAGAAGCGCTATCTGGAGAACGGCTCGTTCTATCTGTTTGCGCCCCGGCTGCTGCGTGAGGGCGGCAACCGCCTCGGCGGGCGCATCGGTCTCTACGTCATGGCGCGCCACAAGATGTTCCAAGTCGACAGTTCCGAGGACCTGACCCTGGTCGGCGCGATTCTGCGGGGCTACGGTCTCGACCGGCTATGACCGACGCGCTCGCAAAGCTCTTCTCGCTGAGCGGCCGCCAGGCGCTGGTGACCGGCGCTTCGCGCGGCATCGGCCAGGCCATTGCCGCCGGTCTCGCCGCGGCCGGCGCCCAGGTGGTCGGCTGCGGCCGTTCGGCGGCGCCCGAGACGGCGTTGCCGGGGGTCGACTATCGCGCGCTCGACGTGACCGATGAGGCGGCCCTGGAGGCCCTCATTGCCGGCCTGCCGCGGCTCGACATCCTGGTGAACGCCGCCGGCACGAGCCTGCCGCCGGCCGCCGGCAAGGACGGCGACCAGGCGCGCTTCGACACCACGCTGGCGGTCGATCTGACCGCCGTCTACCGCTGCTGCCGCCGGGCGGCCGAGCGCATGGGCGAGGGCGGCTCGATCATAAACGTCACCTCGATCGGCAGCGTGCTGGGCATGCCCGACAATCCGGGCTACGTCGCCGCCAAGGGCGGGCTCCGGCAGCTGAGCCGCGCGCTCGCCGTCGACCTCGGCCCGCGCGGCATCCGGGTCAACAACCTGGCGCCGGGCTACATCCGCACCGCCATGACCGCGCAGAGTTACGCCGATCCCGAGCTGAACGCGCAGCGCCGCCGCCACACCGCGCTCGGCCGCTGGGGCGAGCCGGACGATCTGGTCGGCGCCGCGATCTTCCTGGCGAGCCCGGCGTCGGCCTACGTCACCGGCATCGACCTCTTCGTCGACGGCGGCTGGACCGCAAAGGGGCTCGCCTGGTGACGCCGCCGCGCATCGGCTTCATGCAGGGGCGCCTGGTGGCGCCGGTCGGCGGCAAGATCCAGGCCTTTCCCTGGGAGGATTGGCGGCAGGAGCTTACCCTCGCCGAGGCCGCCGGCTTCGGCCTGATGGAGTGGACGCTGGACCACGGGCGCCTCGACGAGAACCCCTTCATGACGCCGGCCGGCCAAGCCGAGATCCGCGCCCTCTCGAAGCGCCATCGCCTGCGCATCGAGACGCTCACCGGCGACTGCTTCATGCAGGCGCCCTTCTGGAAAGCAGAAGGCGGGGCGCGCGCCGAGCGGCTGCGCGCGGGGCGCCGGGTGCTGGAAGCGGCGGCAGCCCTGGAGGTGGCGCTGGTGGTCGTGCCGCTGGTCGACGGCGGCAGCCTGGCGAGCGCAGAGGAGGAGTCCGCGCTGCGGAGCGGACTCGCCGAGCTGGAGCCCGCGCTTGCGGCCGGACAGATCGCCATCGCTTTCGAGAGCGACTTCCCGCC
>JBOHKJ010000158.1:0-8812 GCA_050728975.1 Kiloniellales bacterium
GCATGGCGTAGTCCATGAAGGAGCCGGCGAGCGGCTGGCCGCTTTCCGGGTCCCAGACGATCTCTTCCATGAAGACCTGGCCGAGGCCCTGGACCAGACCGCCGTGGACCTGCCCCTTGACCAGCAAAGGGTTCAGCAGATTGCCGAAGTCGTCGACCACCAGGTAGCGCAAGATCCGCGTCGCGCCGGTCTCGGGATCGATCTCCAGCTCGCAGGCATGACAGCCGTTGGGATAGGTCTGGGCGTCGGCCTTGTACTCCAGTGCCGCGGCGAGCTGCTGGCCGCGCTCGACAGCCAGAGCGGCCACCGCCTTCAGATCGAGGCGCTTGTCGGTTCCCGCGACCACGAAACGGCCGGACTCGAAGACCACGTCGGCCGTCGACGCCTCGAAAACTTCTGCGGCAAGCGCGCGGCCTGCCTCGACGATCCGCTCCGCCGCGAGCTTGACCGCGCCGCCGGCCAGCGTAGCGGTGCGCGACCCGTAGCTGCCCACGCCTTCGGCAATCTCGTCGGTATCGCCCTCCACGACATCGATCCCGTCGAAGTCGATGCCGAGAAGGGTGGCGGCAAGCTGCCGGTAGACCGTCTCGTGACCTTGGCCGTTGGCGCGCGAGCCGACCGCCAGCCTCAGTCTTCCGTTTCCGTCGAGCGACAGTTCGGCGTACTCGCCGCGCTGCGGATTGCCGGCGCCCTCGATGGCGTTTGCGAATCCGAGCCCATAGAGCCGGCCGCGCTCGCGCGCGGCCGCCCGCCGGGCCTCGCGCTCCGCGTAGCCGATCAGCTCCAGCGCGCGCGCCATGTTGCTCGGGAAGTCTCCGCTGTCATAGATGTAGGACAAGGGAGTCGTGTAGGGCAGCCGGTCCGGGCGGATCAGGTTGAGCGCGCGCAGCGCCGCCGGATCGCGGCCCCGTTCGCGCGCCGCCTCGTCGATGAGGCGCTCCAGCACATAGATCGCCTCGGGACGCCCGGCGCCACGATAGGCCGAGACGGGGCTGGCGCAGGTGAAATAGCCGTCGACGGCGACGTGGATCGCCGGCGTCGTGTAGACGCCCGCAAGGCAGCCGACGTTGTTGACCGCCGGCCCCGGCCCCATGGTGGCGAGATAGGCACCCATCGAATTGCTGCTGCGCACCCGCAGCGCCAGGAACCGCCCCTCGTCGTCCAGCGCCAGCGCCGCATCGCTGATCGAGTCGCGGCCCTGGTCGTCGGCGAGGAAGGATTCGCTGCGGTCGCTCGCCCAGCGCATCGGACGGTCGAGGCGTTTCGCCGCCCAGAGCACCAGGGCCTGCTCGGCGTAGACCGTGCTGCGGTTGCCGAAGCCGCCGCCGACCTCGCGGCTGATCACCCGTATCGCGTCCGGCGGCACCTCGAGAATCTTCTCGGCCAGGATGTCGCGGGTGCGATGGGGCGCCTGCAACGGCGCGACGAGGCAGTAGCGACCAGTGGCGGGATCGTAGTTGCCGAGCGCGCTGCGCGGCTCGAGGGGCGCCGGCTGCACGCGCGTGACGACGAAGCGCCGCTCGACCACCTGCGCTGCCTTGGCGAAGCCCGCTTCGACCGCGGCGGCGTCGCCGAGCTCGAAATGGAAGCAGCGATTGTCGGGGCAATCGGGGCGGATCGCCGGTGCCCGGCCGGCGGACACCTCGGCAAGCGAAACGACGGCCGGCAGCGGCTCGTAGTCGATCTCGATCAGCTCGGCGGCATCGCGTGCCTGGTTGGCGGTTTCGGCGACGACGAAAGCCACCGGATCGCCGACGAAGCGCACGAAGCGACCGTTGAGCAGCGGGCGCGGCGGCTGATACATCGGGGTGCCGTCGGCCCTGGTCAGCGGCCGCAGGCAGGGCAGAAGCCCCAGCCCTTCGGCTTCGGCCTCCCTGGCGGTCAGAACCGCCACCACGCCCGGCGCCTTCTCCGCCGCGCGCGCGTCCAGGGAGCGGATTTCGGCGTTGGCGTGCGGCGAGCGCAGCACGACGGCGTGAAGACAGTCTTCCGCGCGCTCGTCAGCACTGAAGCGTCCGGTACCGCGGAGCAGGCGCTCGTCTTCGACCCGGGCGACCCAGTCGCCGAGGCCGCCCCTGCTTCGTACCATTCCTTCCGCCATCGCCGCTCGCTCCGCCTCGGACTCGATTTCCGCGCCACTCTGCCCGCTGAAGGCAGGGATCGCCACAGCGGATTGTGTCTTGCAGGCAGATTGCACCGCTGCGGGCGTCTGGAACGGCCCTCTTATAGTCCTTAATACTTCGGAGAGTGCCGCTGGATGATAGGCCGATAAGCCATTCGCCGAGCGTTGACGAGATCGGAGTCCTGGCTATGGGCGAGGGTTTGCACATGCGTGGCGGCTTTCATCCCGTAGCGGCTGATGTCCTCACACGCTCTGCCAAGAGACCGTGGCGGTCATCATGCCAAGCCTTTCGCAGGATAGCGGGACGCTAGGGTTCCTCGGGAATGACAAGACAAGGAGACTGAGGTCAAGGGCCGCGGACTATCCTTGGGAGCGGGCGTTTAGCCGCGATGCTCGATCGTATAAAGGGTAAAATAGGAACCGGTACTTACCGGCCTCAAGATCTCAGGAAGCGGATTGGTGTGCTTGCCGAAATCAAGCATCAGCAGGTAGTCGTAGTGTCGGGGCCACCCGATGAAACGGCGGTGATGGTAAACATCCTTCGACCAGTCTATCTCCGACTCATCGAACTTGGGATCTGCAAGACGCACGAGACGCGCCCTCGACATGGGTCGAGAATGCGGCACATCGAGCTTCTCAAACTCAGGCTGTACGGCCAGTATCTGGCGACCCTTCCCGGTGAACAGTGTGGGGACGAATACGGCGCGCTCAAGCACTGCAAGGGTCACAAGGTGGTAGAGAGCGCGGCGGAAGTACCTCTCAGTGCCCGGCCTGGTCGCTGCCTCGCGGTCCATGGCCATGAAAACTCTGGCCTGGTTTGGCATCGTTGCTGCTGCGACGCGAAACTCGCTATAGAGGGAATCGTGGAACACCCAGTCGACCGCGAGATTCGCATTTCTACCTACCAGGAGAGTCAGAGCGACAGTTCCGATAGCGGCTGCATGGCGGAGCGGGCAAGTGAGCCGCATTGCTGCGATCAACAGTGCCACCAAAGGGATGGAAAGCCGCATGTCGTTGCCCCAGTTGTCGTAAAGCCACGTCGGGACCAGCAGAATCGACGCAGCCACAGCCGCTGTCGGAAAAGCAAGGGCAGGGGCGAACCGAAACCAGCGCCGCCACAAACCAACGCAAAGCAGTATAATCGCAAAGGCGACAAGCAGGATGTCAGCTGGTTGGTAGATGAGGTTTGCCGGCGTCAGCATTGCTGCGAGCTTCCCCGTCATGAGATCGTATCTTATGTTGGGGCCGCTCTGTGGCGGTGGCGTGAACAGGACGAAGCTGATCACAGGTAGGATAAATGGCAGCGCCGTAATGGCGCCCGCACGTAGCAGGTCTGAGGCCCGCCGTCGCTCATCCTGGTACCAGCACCAGAATTCGAAGCTAGAAATGCAGAGGGCAAAGGTAGCGAACGCGAGAAGATGGCTGAAGTAGAGCGCGAGGGTACCGATGACGATCAATGGTATCCGCCAGCGGGCCTGCCTGTGTCTCGGCGCGATCCAAACGGCAAGCAAAATGAGACAAAGACCGATACCAAGAAGATAGTTGAGAAAGCCGTATGTGAGAACGCCGTTATACAAGAACAGGTAGATAGCAAGGGGCCAGTAGCTTAGGTAACCGTGAACGACCCGATGCAGCAACACCGTGCCGCTGGCGACGGAGACAAGCGTCGCAGCCACGAAAACTTTCCCTGCGAGCTCCAAGCCGATAAGCTGCGCGATTGGTGGCACGAAAAGGTCCATGACGAGATTCGGTACTGGCGCCCAATCAATCCTGTAGATCGATTGCAGCTCCGGCGAGCCAGCCAGATTGCTGAGAATGTGCATTCGCGCAAGATGATTGGGATAGTCGACAATGGCCGGTATGTCGACGACGAGAAGAGGAAGCAGATTCACCGTCAGAGCCATGATATGCGCAATCAGGATCAGGAAACGATGACGTTGACTAGATCCTGAAAGACTGCCGTGACTTGGAATCGCAGCGGCACTTGTCATGGCTGACTCGCACGGCGGCCCGTAGAGCAACCCATCCGTCCCGGGCCTGTGTTTGCGTCACTGCTAATTGCTTCCTGACGGCGCACGTAGATTTTATGGCCCTTTACGATACATAGAAGATCGTACGATCTCCAGAAAACGGCAAATCGCTCGTCCCGTGAGAAGAAGTCAACGTAGTCAAAGTCGAGCCCACCGAAATAGCCCTTGCGGCGCCGGGCATCGACGATAATCAGAGACGGCGGGTCGCGCTGGAGATCGTCGATGACCGTATCGATAGCGAAGCGGGTAATCTCCTCGTGCAAATGTTTTTGCGCCTTCAACCCGGCACTCTCGCCTGCCTGCTGGCGTGCTAGGCCCGGCAACAGCCAGAGCGCGGGGTAGCGCGACACAGCTCGGACGTCTTCGTAGAGCGCCAACGGATAGGTGGCAGAAACGTAGGCGGAGAAAACATAGAAGGACGAGCCGCTCGCATGCTCTCGGACTATGGGCGTGAAAGTCTCCAGAAAAGCGTTGGTATAACGTCCGCGGATAAGCTGCGCATCAATCAATAGCAACAGAGGCACCACACAAACTAGGACGTACCTCTGCAAACACCACTGTGCTTTGGTTTGCGGCCAAGACTCGTCCGCGGCTTCGGTCACTGACTGGAAGCAGGCGATGCCTGCCAGAAACATCATCGCCAGTGAGGGATAGAGATGGTAGGCCCATCCCTTCGCTTGAACGTGATAGATAGCCAGAAAGCAGAGCGAAGTTAGAAAGAAGGTATCGGGAAGTGTTCGATCTTGCATCTTCCGCCGCTCACCTGCATAGGCACATGCCAACAGCAGAGGCAGGAGAATACTGAATTGCGCGTTGCGAAGTATGTCGGAGGGATCGGTCTCAAAAGCGAAATAGACACTGCGGCCATAGGGTATGATAGTCGTCACGTAATCCGGTGTCGCAATGACGACGATGACGATATACGCAATGAGCGAACCAGCTAGAGTTATCGTTTCCGGTCGGAGCACTAGGCAGCAGTTTCGAGTCCGCAGAAACTGATAGATCTCCAGAGCCGCCGGCACTAATAGGAAGTGGGGCTTCAACCCAAAACCGAGCGCTGCCCAGAAACCGATGAAAAGGGAAAGTGAAGGAGACGGCTGGCCGCCCCTGACGCGTGCAGCCAGCAAAGCAACATAGGGTAGAGCAAAGATCACCATTAGGTGCTCGCGCTGACCGAAATCACCGCCAGGGAGCAGTGTTAGAGCACAGAGGGCGGCGGCGAGGAGGCTTTGGCGAGTCAGGCCATCTGAACGGGACAGATGACATAGTATTCGCCAGATCAGCAGCAAGGACAGAGCGATCAATAGAAATACGTAGAGCACAAATGCGGTGGCCGGCAAGAGATCTAGGCTCTTCGCCAGCGCGGCCGGGGGTGCGGTCAGAAAAAAAGCGAGGGGCGGATTGATTTCAATGATGTCACGATACAGCTCGGCGCCATCCAGCCAACGAGCGGTCGCAATGAGGTACCATGCAGAGTCGTGATTGATCGGGTTTGACAGAGTGCGTAGCAGTCCCACCATCGTGATGGCCACCAGCACAATTGGACCAAGGCATCGGTCAGTAAGCACCAACCGGAGGGCGGGTCGTGTTCCTAGGGACCGCATCTCCGTCATGGCTGACGATCACCTGATTTCGTGGCGAGGCACGCAGAAGGTTCGCCGCCGAACGCCCAGGTACGATTCGCGAGAAAGCTGACGGAGGGCACGACCAGCACAACGATGGCCAAGGCAAGGCGGTAACTCTGATCCAATACCTCTACGATCCCAAACATGATAGTCTGGTTCAGCAGCAAGCCAACAGCCGCGATGGTGACGAATCGCGGAAAGTGTATGGCATGATGCCCCACAATCCTGAAGGTCCAGCTGTGGTTTCCGATGTACGAAACGGTGAGCGCGACGCAGAAGGCGACCAAGTTTGCGGCGAGAGGCGTTACCTTGCAGAGTTCTATCAGGGCGACCGCGCACGCCACGTGAACCAGCGTTGTCGCGCCACCAACAATGGCGAAGCGACCCATCTGTGCCAACATTTGACTCATGCGGCTGGGCGGCGCGCCACAGCCAATAGCGAAACGCCGAATGGCAGTGGCAGTCGACGGACCAGGAAGCGCTCGCTGGCGAGCACAATGCAGAGAACCTTATTGAGCAGGGCGGATGTAGGCAGGGCGGAATCGTCATTGTCCGCACGCAACAGCTTTTTGAAAGAACGCATCGCGACGACAAGTGGGAACAGGATCGTGTTGAAGTAGTTTACCTGGATGCCGGCAAATCCTGCGTCCCGCAGCTTGGCTCTGAGCTCACTCTTCCGATAACGGCGTTTGTGGTGGTGAAGCTCGTCATGTCTGCTCCAGAGGAACGTAAAGGCGGGCACAGTAACTACCGCCCAGCCTCCCGGACGTAGTTGTCGTAAAAGCTGGCGCAGGCTTTCGACGTCGTCGTCCACATGCTCGAGGATGTCGAGCGCGGCGACCAACTCGTAACTGCAGCAATCAAAGGGAATCTGGTCCGGCAGCATGCCAGGACGAATATCGTAACCGCCCGTGCGGCGTGCATATTCGCGGGCCTCGTCGTTCGGTTCGAAGGCATGGACTTCCCCGAACTCCGCCAACATGCCCAGATTGCCCCCTGTCCCGCATCCAGCTTCGAGAATGCGGATACCTTCAGGTAGGGCGACTAGGTGGCGTAGCGCATCGGCGAGGATTCGCCGCCGCGCTACAAACCACCAGTGCCGGCCTTCAACTGCCGCCATTCTGGCGTAGACGTGACGGTCCATTTGTCTTGGAATCCTTCATTGCGGTCGAATCCGAAGATATCCTGTACCAAGTAGAGAGGCCGTGACTTGGTCTCGCCGAAGATGCGACCTATATATTCGCCTTGAATGCCAAGACCGATTAGATTGAGGCTGCCGATGAATAGAACAGCAACCATTGTCGATGCGTACCCGGGAACGTCGACGCCCGCTATCAGCGTGTACAGGATCAAGGAGGCGCCGAAGAAAATGGCTGCTAGAGCTACGATGCCGCCCAAGTAGGTCCAGATGCGGAGAGGTAGTGTGCTCGAAGAGGTGAATCCGTCGATCGCGAAGTTCCAGAGGCGCCAGTATTTCCATTTTGTCGTTCCCGCAATCCGGCTCTCGCGTTCGTACGGCATTCCGATTTGACGAAAGCCAACCCAGGCGAATAGCCCCTTCATAAAGCGATGCCGTTCCGGCATATGCTGGATGACTTCGACGACGCGACGATCCATCAGGCGGAAGTCACCGGTATCATTGGGGATACGAACGTCCGCTACTCCGTTATGCAGGCGATAGAACCACGATGCGGTAAGACGCTTGAACACGCTGTCGCCGCCACGAGCGCTGCGGGTTGCGTAGACCACGTCGTAGCCTTCAAGCCATTTGGCGAACAACTCCGGGATCAGTTCTGGGGGGTCCTGCAAATCTGCATCGATGGGGACAACTGCAGCCCCTTTAGCGAAGTCAAGTCCGGCCGACAACGCAATGTCCTTACCGAAATTGCGCGAGAGATCGACAATCTTGATAGCCGGGTTGCGCTTGTGATGACCAACCAGGCGGTTCAGTGTCTGGTCCGTGCTGCCGTCGTTGACGCAGACCACCTCGTAGTCCCGACCGAGTTGCCCGCAGACAGGTGCGATGGCCGGAATCAGACGCGCGAAGAAAGCATCGAGAGCTTCCTCCTCGTTGTGCATAGGCACGACGACAGAAAGCACGGGCTTACCGTTTCGGAGCCCGCTCTTAGCTTCGTTAACCATAAGTGACCGCACGTCCTAGCTGGACAATCCGCAATTGACGAAATCGTACGCGGCTCATTGTTAAGAAAGCCTTTGCCCGGTTGGGGCTTGCCGCGAACCGCGAACTGCCCTCGCCGGGGCCTGGCCGCTACAGGACCCGACCTGTCAACTTTCCGATCGACCCCGCTAGAGCCAGATTGGATCGGATTGAATCAAGCTGGTCTGTAAATCTTGCTCTGATTCAACAGGTTGAGCATGATCTTATCGGAAAAGTTAAAGCCGCTTTTCCAGATCATGCGCTCACAGAATCGACCGCCCGCCGTCCATCACCAGGTTCTGCCCGGTCATGTAGGCGCTGGCATCCGAGCAGAGAAACTGCACCGCGGCACGGTATTCGTCGCGCGCCGCCATGCGGCCCAGCGGCACCAGCGCGCTCAGGCGCTGCACGAAATCCTCCGGCTGGCCGTTGTAAACCCCGCCGGGCGAGAGCGCGTTGCAGCGCACGCCCTTGTCGGCCCAGTAGCCGGCGACATAGCGGGTGAGCCCGACCAGCCCGGTCTTGACGACGGAATAGGTGACCGGCTTCACCGGCTGCTCGCCCTCCGCCGCGCCGTCCTTGCGATAGAGGCGCTGGTCCGGGGCGAAGATCGAGAGGTCGCTGGCGATGTTGAGGATGACGCCGCGCCCACGCGCCGCCATGGCGCCACCGAAGGCCTGGCAGGCCAGCATGGCGCCGGTGAGGCCGACGGCGATCTCCAGGTCCCACTGCTCGCGCCGGAAGCCCTCGAAGCGCGAGGGCTCCAGGCCGCGCTCCGGCTTCACCTTGGCGTCGATGGCGGCGTTGTTGACCAGGATATCGACCTCCAGCTCGCGCGCCAGCGCGGCCTGCGCGGCAGGATCGGTGACGTCGAGCG
>JBOHKJ010000159.1:0-1659 GCA_050728975.1 Kiloniellales bacterium
CGCCCTTCGCGGGCGCTTCGGCGGGCCGCGCAACGGCGCCGCGCGCTTCGCTGCCGCCGCAGCCACGCCGCGCCCGGAGCGGAACGGCGAAGCTGCTGCCGAGCCTCCGCGCGGCGGTCGAGGCCTGCGAGCTCGAGGACGGGGCGACGGTCTCGTTCCATCATCACCTTCGCAACGGCGACGCGGTGCTGTGCGCGGTGATGGCGGAGATCGCGGCCTTGGGCCTGCGCGACATCAGGCTGGCGCCGAGCGCGCTGTTCCCGGTTCACGCGCCGCTGGTGGAGCATATCCGCAACGGCGTGGTGACCGGTATCGCGACCGCCTACATGGCGGGCCCGGTGGCCGACGCGGTGGCGCGAGGGTGGCTCGCCACGCCCGCGGTGCTGCAGACCCACGGCGGCCGGGCGCGGGCCATCGAAAGCGGCGCGCTTGCCATCGATGCCGCCTTCGTCGCCGCGCCGACCGCCGACAGCGAGGGCAACCTCAACGGCGCAGCCGGCCGCTCGGCCTGCGGGCCGCTCGGCTATCCTATGGTCGACGTCGCCCATGCCAGGCGCGTGGTCGCGATCGCCGACAACCTGGTGCCCTGCCCCGCCGCGCCGCTCGAGATCTCCGGCGAGGCGGTCGATTACGTGGTGCAGGTGGACTCGATCGGCGATGCGCGGCAGATCGTCTCCGGCATCACGCGCGTCACCGGCGAGCCCGCGGGCCTAGGGATCGCGGCGGCGGCGGCGCGCGCGATCGAGGCCTCGGGGCTGCTCGAAGAGGGCTTTTCGTTCCAGACCGGCGCCGGCGGCATCTCGCTCGCGGTCGCGGCCGCGCTCGGGAAGGTCATGGCGGCCAGGGGCGTCGTCGGCAGCTTCGCCTCGGGCGGCATCACCGGGCCCATCGTTGAGCTGTTCCACGCCGGGCTGTTCCGCGCGCTGTTCGACGTGCAGTGCTTCGACCTCGAGGCCGTCGAGTCCTACCGGCGCGACGAGGCGCACCGCGCCATCTCGGCCTCGCGCTATGCCAGCCCCGACAACGGACACGCGGTGGTGGAGCGGCTCGACGCGGTGGCGCTCGGCGCCGCCGAGGTCGATCTCGACTTCAACGTGAATGTCACGCTGGGCGCGGACGGCCGGATCATTGGCGGCTCGGGCGGGCACAGCGACACCGCGGCGGGCGCGAAGCTCGCGCTGGTGACCACCCGGCTCGGCGCCGGGGCCCACCCCAAGATCGTCGAGCGGGTCGCCTGCGTCACCACGCCCGGCGAGACCATCGACGCGGTGGTGACGGAGGAAGGCATCGCGGTCAACCCGCGGCGCCCTGAGCTTCGCGAGCGCCTTGCGGCGGCGGGGCTGGCGCCGGTTTCGATCGAGGAGCTGAGGGACAAGGCCGAGCGCCGTGCCGGCGGCGTGGCGGGAGAGCGGCGAGTGGCGAGAGAAAGCCGCGCGGGAACGGCGAGGATCGTCGCCGTCGCCGAGTACCGGGACGGGACGGTGATCGATGTTGTCGAGGGGGTGGAATAAGAGGCGGGCGAGGTTGGATAGAAGATGTAAGGGTTGTTGGCGGTGGAGCGGACCGATTGAGTAGCAGACTGCAAAGCATTGTCACACATTCATATGAAGCCTAGTCGGGAATCGGCGCGCATGGCACTGTTTGCAGATGATTGAAGCC
>JBOHKJ010000160.1:0-1991 GCA_050728975.1 Kiloniellales bacterium
CCGGAGCGCCGGGTCGACCGATACCGCGACGCCGCGCATCGCCGAGACCGCGCCGTCCTTCAGCCCGAAGTCGGTCTGATAGACGATGATGCCGTTGGGGTCCTGCGCCGCGACCGGCGACGCCATCAGGAGTCCGACCAGACAGAGCGCCGCGGCGGTAAGCCGGATCGTGATGATCGCTCCACTCATGACTTATCTCCTGCGCGAAGCTCCTTGGGGTCCATGCGGCGATGCGCGCAAACCACAGCTCAGTCCGTAGCCGCAATTCCGGCCCGCCCCGATCCCTGCGCTCCCTCTCGATCGTGACGCGCCGCATGTCAAGGCAGCGCAAGGGATGTCGCGACTGTCGCGGAGGACGGCACACATGATCGAGGCCAACCCTCCCCGAACCGCAGAGGGCGGGGAGGGAAGCATTGCGCGCTTGCCCCAGGGTTCGTGGCTGAGGTTTCTCGAGCCGGAGCGTCGGATCGACCGAAACGGGAATGCCGCACACCAGCGCCGGCACGAGGGTCTCGAGCGTCAGCGGCAGGGCGGTGGCGAGCCGCCGGCCGACGTGCGACCATCTTCGAGCGACAGGACCCAACGGGTCTGCCCCGACAATGGGGAGTCACTCGCATGGTGAAGCCGAAGAATTCCCATACGGACGCCGGGGCGCCCGGCCTTCCGGTCCGGAGCGACGGCCTCGCACGGCGCGTGTTCGAGATTGTCGCCATCGCCCTTGCGATCCTGATCGTGGCGGCGCTGCTGTGGTACGCCGTGGACGTGTTCCTGCTCGTGTTCGCGGGCATTCTGCTCGCCATCCTCCTGCGCGCCCCAAGCGACTGGCTGAGCGAACGCACGGGCCTGCCGGGCGGCTGGTCGCTCGGTGTGGTCATGCTGGCGCTCGTGGCCGTCCTGGCGCTGATCGGATGGCTGATGGCGCCGAGCCTCATCGATCAGCTCGCACAGCTCTACGAGAGCATACCCCAGTCGCTGGACGACCTACGACAACGAGTCGCACCGTACGCATGGGGCGAGAGGCTCCTCGATCAGGCGCAGGGGACGAGGCTGCTGCCGGATGCGACAGCCGTGCTGGGTCGAGCCACGGGCGCGATCTCGGCGACCTTCGGCGCGCTCGGGAGCGCCGTTGTCATCCTGTTCCTCGGTCTCTACCTCGCCATCAGTCCGGGCGTTTACGCCAACGGCTTCACCCGGCTGCTGCCTCCCGACAAGCGTCAGCGCGCCCGCCAGGTTCTCGCGGAGATCGGGCATATCCTCCGTCGCTGGCTGGTCGGGAGACTGCTCACGATGACGGTGATCGGCGTGCTGACCTTCGTCGGGCTGTGGTTCCTCGGCATCCGGCTCGCCCTGGTCCTCGCCTTTCTGGCGGCCCTGCTGTCGTTCATCCCCTACATCGGCCCGATCGTGGCGCTCGTGCCGGCCGTGCTGGTGGCCTTTGCGGAGGGTCCGAACTAGGCGCTTTTTGTCCTGATCCTCTATGTCGGCGTCCAGGGGGTGGAGAGCTATCTGCTGCTGCCGCTGGTGCAACAGTGGACCGTCGAGATGCCGCCGGCCCTGACCATCGCGGCCATCGTCCTGCTGGGCGTGCTGTTCGGCGGTCTGGGGATCGCCTTGGCGGCGCCGCTCGCCGCCGCCGGGATGGTGGTGGTGAACATGCTTACGTCGAGGATTTCCTCGGGGAGAAGGACGGAAACGCGTAGATGCGATGCGAGTCGGGAGATGCCGCGTATGCCGGACAGCCGCCGAGGCTGGCTCAAGCCTGCTATCTGGATCGTTGGCCCAGCTTTGCTAAATTGGATGGCTGAGCAGGCGATGGCGATCACCGCGGCAATTCGAGGTTGTGGTAGAAGCGTGGCATCGTGATCTTCAGCTTTGAAGATGTCGGCGTGCAACGGGAGGGAATGACGATGGCGAACAAGGCGAGCTTCACCCCGGAGGAATGGAAGCAGCTGCTGGAGAGCCCGATGCTCGCCAGCATGGCAATGACCGCG
>JBOHKJ010000161.1:0-1502 GCA_050728975.1 Kiloniellales bacterium
GGTGGAAGCGCGCCATCGCGCGGAAGAACTCCGCCCCGGTAATGCGCAGTGTAGCCGGAAAGGTCGCCGCCAGCGCGTCGATGAGGCTGACGGTGACATTGTTGCGGTAGACGTCATAGCGCTTTCCTGCCGCCTTGCCGTTCGGCCCGGCGACCGCGGCGGGCGTGGCGCGATCGGGATCGAGCAGGGCGGCGGCGAAGTCGGATGCATCGGACCGCTGCTCGCGGAAATGGTGCCGGCGAGGCTCAGCCCGGTGACGCTCAACCGCAGGCATAGGCTTCTCCAGGCATCAAGCCGCGCGCGTGGCGATCGAGGATCGCCTGCGCCGCGGCGGCCTCGGCCTCCAGCACCGGCCAGTCGGGAATGTTGCTGTCCCATTCGACAAGGGTGGCGCGCGGTCCGCAGAGGCCGATCGCGAAGTCGAAGAGGCTCCAGACTCTGTCGGCGACCGGGCCGTCATGGCTGTCGATGAGCAGAAGCTCGCCCTCGTCGTCCGCCTGTTCGGCATGTCCCGCCAGATGGATCTCGCCGACCCGCTCGAGCGGAAAATCGGCGAGGTAGGAGCGCATCGAATAGCCATGATTGGTTGCGGAAACGAAGACGTTGTTGACGTCGAGCAGCAGGCCGCATCCGCTGCGCCGGGCGAGCTCGCGCAAGAATTCCGTCTCGCTCATGGTGGATTGCGGGAAAACGATATAGGTCGACGGGTTCTCGAGCAGGATCGGGCGACGGATCGTCTCCTGTACCTCGTAAATGTGATCGCCGACACGGGCCAGCGTCGCTGCCGTGTAGGGCAGCGGCAGCAGATCGTTGAAATATGTCGTGCCATGGCTCGACCAGGCGAGGTGCTCGGAAACCAGCGCCGGCTGGTAGCGCTCGACCAGCGCCTTGAAGCGCCTGAGATGCATCTTGTCGAGCTGCTGCGGTCCGCCGATCGACATGCCTACGCCATGGAGCGATAGCGGATAGTCTCGGCGGATGCGGGTCAAAGCGGCATGAGGTGGGCCGCCTGCGCCCATATAATTCTCGGCATGAACCTCGAAGAAGCCTCCCTGCGTCCCGCCGGCAAGGATCGCCGACAGATGCTCATGCTTGAAGCTGGTGCCCGCAAGGTCCCAAAGGGAGTGCGCCGGAAAGCGAGAGACTCCCGATGGGCGCGGCAGTGGGCGTGTAGCCGGCTCGTCCATCTCAAGTCTCCGCTTTCCGGCAAGCCTCTCGAGCTTACGAAGGGAGGTCCCGGTCGAGTGGCTCGGGCGAGCCCTTCCGGCCGCCGGGCAGCTCCAGCGTGGTGCAGGTGCCGCCCATCACGAACTTCCAGGCATTGCCCTGGAAGTCGACGGTCGAGTGGCCCTGGCAGGAGGTGCCCGGTCCCGCCGCGCAGTCGTTCTGCCCCTTGAGCGCGACGCCGTAGCACTTCTCCTTGCCCGCGGCGGCCGCCATTGATGCAAGCGCGGTCGCCACGGCGCCGGCCAGAATGGCCGCACTCACGGTTGATCTCGTAG
>JBOHKJ010000162.1:0-3429 GCA_050728975.1 Kiloniellales bacterium
GTCAACATTCCCTTCTTCGCCCGCAACATTCGCGGCGTCACCCTGGGCCTCGCGCGCCGCGAGTTCGTCGATGCCGCAAGGCTCTCCGGCAAGGGCGACCTTCGCATCCTCTTGAGCGAGGTGCTGCCCAACGTGCTGCCGACCATCGTCATCACCATGTCCACCACGATTGGCTGGATGATCCTGGAGACCGCCGGCCTCAGTTTCCTGGGGCTCGGCGCACAACCGCCCCAGGCCGATCTCGGCTCGATGCTGGGCGAGGGGCGCAAGCTGCTGTTCAACGCCCCGCACGTCTCGGTCATTCCCGGCCTAATGATCTTTGCGCTGGTCATGTCGATCAATTTGCTGGGCGACGGCATTCGCGATGTCTTGGATCCGCGCCTCAAATCCGGGGCGCTGGCCCGGCCGTCGGCGGCAACCCAGGTGGATCGTGCCATCGTGCCGCCACTGCAGCCGATGAAGGCTGGCACTCTACTCGACGTCCGCGACCTTGCGACCCAATTCCGCATCGGCAGCGAGATCTATCGTGCGGTGGACGGTGTTTCCTTCGAGCTCAAACAGGAAGAGTGCCTCGGCTTGGTAGGCGAATCCGGCTCCGGCAAGTCGGTGACCGCGCTCTCGCTCCTGGGCCTGGCACCGACACCACCGGGCTGTATCACCGGTGGGCGTGTGGTCTATCGGGATCGCGATCTCCTGGAGGCTTCGACTGAAGAGCTGCGCCGTCTGCGTGGCGACAGCATCGGCTACATCTTCCAAGATCCGCTGGCGACGCTGCATCCGCTCTTCACCGTCGGCGACCAGGTGACCGAGGCGATCCGTGCCCATCGGCCGCTGTCCTATCGCGACGCTTGGAAGCGCGCCGTCGCGCTGCTCGAACTGGTGCGGATTTCCAATGCCGCCGAGCGTGCGAAGTCCTATCCGCATCAGCTCTCGGGCGGCATGCGTCAGCGGGTCGGCATCGCTATGGCGCTCGCCAACGATGCCGAAGTGCTGATTGCCGACGAGCCGACTACCGCGCTCGACGTAACGGTACAGGCCCAGGTGCTGAAGCTGCTCGATGCATTGCGTGGCGAGAAGCAGGCGACGCTACTCTTCATCACCCATGACTTCGGGGTGGTTTCGGAGATCTGCGACCGCGTCGCTGTCATGTACGCCGGGCGTATCGTCGAGATCGGCCCCACCGACGAGGTCTTGAGCGCCCCAGCCCATCCCTATACCCGCAAGTTGATCGATTGCGTGCCGGTGATGGGCGAGCCGGACCGTCGCCTCGATGCCATTCCCGGCCTGCCGCCGGCAGTCAATCGCTTACCGCCGGGCTGTGCCTTCGCCGAGCGCTGCCCCCGGGCGGAAACGGCGTGCCGCAAGGGCGAGATCATGTTGGATCCGCTGGACGCCAGGCGTGCGGTACGCTGCATCAAGCCGCTGGAGGGCCGGGCATGAGCGTGGCGCTCCTCGAGGTTTCCGGGCTCGAGCGCACTTTCGGTGGCGGCCGTCGGTTGACGGGAAGGCCGCGGCCGGCAGTGCATGCCGTCCAGGGAGTCGACCTGCTCCTCGAGCGCGGCGAGACGCTCGGTATCGTAGGCGAATCCGGCTGCGGCAAGTCGACGCTGGCGCGCATGTTGGTAGGCCTCGATCTGCCGAGCGCCGGCAGGTTGCGCCTGGAGGGAGAGGAAGTGAGCGATCTTGCGCGGCGCGACCGGCGCGCCCTGTCGCGGCGGGTCCAGTACGTCTTCCAGGATCCTCAGAGCTCGCTCAATCCGCGCAAGACGATACGCAAGCTTCTCGAGGCACCCATGATCTATCTGCTCGGCCTCGATGCTCAAGCCCGCGCGCAGCGGCTGGAGGAGCTTATGGCGGCCGTCAATCTGCGTGCCGAGTTCCTGGACCGCTATCCCCATGAGTTCTCGGGTGGCCAGGCTCAGCGCATCGGGATCGCCCGCGCGCTGGCCGCGGAGCCGGAAATCATCGTGCTGGACGAGCCGGTCTCGGCGCTCGACGTCTCGATTCAGGCTCAGGTGCTCAATCTGCTCGCCGATCTCAAGGCGCGCTTCGGCCTCACCTACGTCTTCATCAGCCACGATCTCTCGGTGGTCGAGAGCGTCAGCGACCGGGTCGCTGTGATGTACTTCGGCCGCATCGTCGAGGTCGGCCGCGGCGATGCGATCTTCCGCAATCCGCGCCACCCTTATACGCGCCTGCTACTGGATTCCGCGCCCGTCCCCGGCCGGCGCGGGGTGCGGAGCGAGGAGGGAGGCGGCGAGCTGCCCGATCCCCTGGACCCGCCGCCCGGTTGCGCTTTCGCTCCGCGCTGCTCCCGGGCCGACGAGGTCTGCCGCCGGGCAAAGCCCGCTTTGACAGAATGGAGCGAAGGCGACAATGCTGCTGCCTGCTATCACCCCCTCTTGGACGAATCCGACCCTCGATGAGCGACGACCTGATCGCACGCACCGCTCCGCAACGCTTTCGCCCGCGCCGCCGTCTGCGCCGCCGCACCGAGGAAATCTGCGAGGCCATCAAGGACTGGATCGTCGAAGCCCGGTTCAAGCCCGGCGATCGCCTGCCCCAGGAGCGGCAGTTGATCGAGCGCTTCGGAGCCTCCAAGAGCACGGTGCGCGAGGCCCTGCAAGCCCTTCAAACGCAGGGGCTGATCGCCACCCGCACCGGCCCCGGCGGCGGCGCCTTCGTGGCGGCCCTGCACGGGGATCGGGCGATGGAGCTGCTGGGCAACTACTTCTTCTTCAAGCAGCCGACCATCCGCGACATCTACACCATGAGGAAACTGCTCGAGCCCGAGCTTGCCGCCAGCGTGATCGGCATTCTCTCGGACGCGGACTTCCGCCGCCTGGAGGAAACGATGCGGGCCTACAATCATCCGCCCGTCAACCTTGGCGAGGAGTATCAGCAACGCATCGCCGAGCTCGATTTCCATACGGTGTTGGCGGAGCTCAGCCCCAATCCGGTGCTCGGATTCGTTTGCGGATTCCTGCAGAGCCTGCTGCGAAACCTGACGCTCTGCCGGCGGATTTACGACACGCCCAATCCCGAGCTGCGCGAGCATGCGCTCCACTACCAGGCGCGCCTCATCGCTGCGTTGCGTAAGGGCGACGCCGAAAGCGCCCGCGCCATCATGTATCAGCACATGTGCGCCGCGCAAAGCTACATGGAAGCTTGCGAGGCCGAGGTGACGACCGGATTCCTGCGCCTGGCGCGCGCCAAGCCCTAGCGCAGATCCGGGTCAGGTGGAATCGCCCCGCCTTCGATTGTTTGAGCGGCGATTCCATCGGACCCGCTGAATCTGCTCTAATCGTTGAATGTAGAGCGGATTCACGCGATCGATTGGAACCGTAATCCGGTTCCACTTGATCGCGATCCGCTCTAGAGCGGCCGTTCGTCAGCGGCGGTCGAACTCTGTCACCGGCACGCTCGAAG
>JBOHKJ010000163.1:0-2705 GCA_050728975.1 Kiloniellales bacterium
GTGCTCGACAAGTCGTTCGGCGCGCCGCGCATCTCCAAGGACGGCGTGACCGTCGCCAAGGAGATCGAGCTCAACGACAAGTTCGAGAACATGGGCGCCCAGATGCTGCGCGAGGTCGCCTCCAAGACCAACGACCTGGCGGGCGACGGCACCACCACGGCGATCGTGCTGGCGCAGGCGATCGTGCGCGAAGGGTCGAAGGCGGTCGCCGCCGGCATGAACCCGATGGACCTGAAGCGCGGCGTCGACATGGCCGTGGAGGCCGTGGTCGCGGACCTGAAGAAGCGCTCCAAGACCATCAAGAGCAACGACGAGGTGGCCCAGGTTGGCACCATCTCGGCCAACGGCGAGCGCGAGATCGGCCAGATGATCGCCAAGGCGATGCAGAAGGTCGGCAACGAGGGCGTGATCACGGTCGAGGAGGCCAAGAGCCTTGAGACCGAGCTCGACGTGGTCGAGGGCATGCAGTTCGATCGCGGCTACATCTCGCCCTACTTCGTGACCAACGCCGACAAGATGCTGGTCGAGCTGGAAGACCCCTACATCCTGTTCCACGAGAAGAAGCTCGCCGGCCTGCAGCCGTTGCTGCCGCTGCTGGAAGCGGTGGTGCAGTCGAGCCGTCCGCTGCTCGTCGTCGCCGAGGACATCGAGGGCGAAGCGCTGGCGACCCTGGTGGTCAACAAGCTGCGCGGCGGCCTCAAGGTCGCGGCGGTCAAGGCGCCGGGCTTCGGCGATCGCCGCAAGGCGATGCTGGAGGACATGGCGATCCTGACCGGCGGCCAGGTGATCTCCGAAGACCTCGGCATCAAGCTCGAGAACGTCGGCATCCAGATGCTCGGCAAGGCCAAGAAGGTCACCATCACCAAGGAAGAGACCACGATCGTCAGCGGCGCCGGCAAGAAGGCCGACATCGAAGCGCGCTGCGGGCAGATCAAGGCGCAGATCGAGGAGACGACCTCCGACTACGACAAGGAGAAGCTGCAGGAGCGGCTCGCCAAGCTGGCGGGCGGCGTTGCGGTGATCCGGGTCGGCGGCGCCACCGAGGTCGAGGTGAAGGAGCGCAAGGACCGGGTCGACGACGCGATGCACGCGACCCGCGCCGCGGTTCAGGAAGGCGTGGTGCCGGGCGGCGGCGTCGCCCTGCTGCAGGCCATCAAGGCGCTCGCCAAGCTGCGGCCGGAGAACGACGACCAGAAGGTCGGCATCGAGATCGTGCGGCGCGCGATCCAGACGCCGTCGCGCCAGATCGTCGACAATGCCGGCGCCGACGGCGCGCTGATCGTCGGCAAGCTGCTGGAGAGCAACGACTACAACTACGGCTACGACGCCCAGGAGGGCAAGTACTGCGACCTGGTGAAGGCCGGTGTCGTCGACCCGACCAAGGTCGTGCGCACCGCGCTCCAGGACGCGGCTTCGATCGCCGGCCTGCTCATCACCACCGAGGCGATGGTGGCCGAGAAGCCGCAGAAGAAGTCCGGCGGATCCGCTGCGCCGGGCGGCATGGGCGGCATGGGCGACATGGACTTCTAAGACGTCCCGCGCCTTGACTCGACGAGAGGGGCCGCGCTTCGGTGCGGCCCCTTTTCTATTGTGCGCCCCTTTTCTTTTTCTGGGCGTTCGGGCCTTATCGGGCGCTTCGACTCTGGGCGCATTGAACCGGGGCGCAATGAATCGGGGGAAGCGACGCGTGAGCGGCAAGAGCGACGACGGCCTTTCGGCGCGGCTCGATTTCGCCGCGGCGCTGGCGCGCGAGGCCGGCGCGCTGGCGCTCGGTCTCTTCAAGCGCCGCCACGAGCTGACGGTCGAGCGCAAGGGGCTGCAGGACCACGCCACCGCCGCCGACGTCGCGGTCGAGAAGCTGATCCGCGAGCGCCTCGCCGCGCGCTTCCCCGATGACGCCTTCCTCGGCGAGGAGAGCGGCGCCAGCGGCCTCGACGGCGGGGAAACGCCCACCTGGGTGGTCGACCCGATCGACGGCACCGCCTGCTTCATGAACGGCATGGCGAGCTGGTGCGTCTCGATCGCGCTGGTGCGGGAGCGCGAGATCGCGCTCGGCGCGATCCACGATCCGACGCTGGGCGAGCTGTTCCTGGCGCGGCGCGGCGCGGGCGCCACGCTCGACGGCCAGCGCCTGCCGGTGCCGACGGCAAAGAGTCTCCGCGACGGCTTGATCGGCGCCGGCTTCTCGCACCGCTCGAAGCCCGAGGAGTTCTCGCCCTTTCTCGACGGGCTGTTGAAGGAGGGCGGGCTGTTCATCCGCAACGGCTCGGGCGCGCTGATGCTGGCCTATGTCGCCGCCGGGCGCCTCATCGGCTATTTCGAGCCGCACATCAATTCCTGGGATTCGCTGGCTGGGCTCCTGCTGGTGCGCGAGGCCGGCGGCTGGACCAACGATTTCCTGGCGAACGAGGGCCTGACGCAAGGCGGGCGCGTGGTCGCGGCGGCGCCCGGCGTCGCCGAGGAATTGCGCGCACTCATCGCACGCACGCTCGACTAGAGCGCAATCCGTTCGATTGTAGTCACCGACACTGCCCTCGTGCTTCGACAAGCTCAGCATGAGAGCTTCCACTTCGCTCCTCGTCCTGAGCTTGTCGAAGGATGAGGAGCGCAGCGCCGATTCGATCCGAACGGATAGCGCTCTAGCTACAGCGTCACCGCCTGGCCGCTCTTGAGCGAGGCGAGGGCCGCTTCGGCAAGCTCCAGCG
>JBOHKJ010000164.1:0-3505 GCA_050728975.1 Kiloniellales bacterium
GACTTGCCCCATGCCGCTGCCTAAGATTGTTAGCGCCAGACAGGCTCCGCTCTGACTATTGCGCCGGCTGCTCACGGCCAGTACTGAAATGCCGCCTGCACAATTCGAGTGTGCGGTCGATCTCGTCCTTTAAGCTACCGCAAGGCTGGAAACCCGTGCGGATCAGCTTGTCGATGCGATAGTCCAGGATCGGATGTCGCTCGCTCGAAGTCGGGTTCTGACGCTCGATCTGTGGCCGCCTACCGAACATGACCTCGGCCCGTTCGGCGACGGTCTCGGCAAAGTCGATAATCCGCAGCGAATGACCGCCACCCAGATTGAACAGGCCATTGTCGAGCTGCTGTGCCGACAAGCACATGAGATACCCGATACCGGCGACGACGTCAGCCAGTCCGATGAAATCTCGCCACTGCAGCCCCGCGCTCTTCAGTACGATCCGCCCCGTCTCTACGACCTGCCGGCAAAGATCGTTGCCAATTAGGCGCCAGGCATCGACGTTAATGGCCGCCGGGCAACCCGTCCCGTTCGACAGCCGGATCACTACGCCCTCGATCTCTCGGCGATCGTGTGCCGCCAGCACGAAATCCTCGGCCGTCCGATGGCTGATTGCATAGGGATGAACCGGCCGGGGCAGTGTCTCTTCGGTTATGCGACCGGCGAGCGGTGCGCAATAGACCTGGGCCGTCGAAAGATAGACGAAGCGCCCGACCTTTTCCTGGATCGCTGCGCGCAGCAGCGCAAGCGTGCCGATCCCATTGACGCGCAACGCCGTGGCGGGGTCCCGGGCGCTGTCGACGTCGTTGGTTTGAGCCAGATGCACGACGCAGGCGACGCCACGACAGGCTTCTTGCAAGTCGTCCGTAGCGCCCAGAAGATCGAGCGAGCGCAGCGCGCAGTTGCCGAGCCACACCGGCGCGCGATCGGGGGCGGCGCGGCTAGTCGCCATAACCCCCAGCGCAGAATCCGCGGCGAGGGCCGAGCAAAGCCGGCCACCGATGTAACCGAGTCCACCGGTAACGAGGATTCGTCGTGTCATCCGTCTTTGCGCGCCCAATCGTAAGGAATGGAGGGGTCGTGCGGATCGCGGCGCATGATCTCGCCCGGATCGTGGGGCAGAGTCGCGCAGTTCGCGATTACGGACGTCTCGGTCGAGATGCCCTTGGTGCCGTTCCAGACAAGCGGAGGAATAATGACCAAGTTGTAGCTGTCGGGGCCAAGGAAAATCTCCTGGATTTCGCCCTTGGTCGGACTGCTGTCGCGGTCGTCGTAAAGGACCAGCTTGATCTTACCGATCGGCACTGCGTAGTTCAGCACCATGAGCTTGTGCAGGTGCCAGCCCTTGACGGCACCCGGCTCGACGGTAGCAAAGTAGATTTCACCAAACCCCCGGAAGTGCGGTGCGTCGCGCCGCAGCATGTGCATGACCTTGCCGCGTTCGTCTAGGATCTGCCGTAGAGGAACGACCCCAACACCGTCGATCATTCTGCTATTTCCTTCATTCGATTCGCCATCTGTGTATCAACAGTCGGGATTTCGCCTCGCTGTGAGCTCAAGCACCGACGCGCCGCTCGGGTTTCGCACGCGTTCGGTCAGGCACACGGTCGGCGTACGCTAGACCACTGTCCAGGCCGCGACGCTCTGCAGGCCGAACGATCCGGCAAACCAGACGTGGTCACCAGACCTTCCAGGGCGCCTTATCGCTCTCCCACAGGTCGTTGAGGATTCGATAGTCTCGGTAAGTGTCCATCGGAAGCCAAAAGCCGCGGTGGTCAAAGGCCATCATCTGGCCATCTGCAACCAGACGCTTGAACGGGTCCTGCTCGAGGACGAGGTCCTCACGGTCGTCGAGATAGTCGAAGATCTCGCGCCTCACCACGAAGTAGCCGCCCGAAATCTGACCGCCGGTCGCCTGCGGCTTCTCGTTGAATCCCGCCACACGGGCACCGTCCTCCAACTCGAGCTCGCCGAATCGGCCCGGCGGGCGCACGCCGGTCACCGTCAAGATCTTGCCATGGCTACGGTGAAAATCGATCAGATCGTTGATCGGAATGTCGCCGACACCGTCGCCGTACGTCAGCATGAAGTTCTCGCTATCGCGGACGTAGCGCTGAATCCGCCGGACACGCGCACCCGTCATTGCGTGGAGACCCGTCTCAGCCAGCGTAACCTCCCAATCGTCCGTTCCATCGGCATTCGTTTGAGCGCCTGGCTGGATCTTCGAGTCCGCCCCCAATGTAATGGTAAAATCCCGGGTCCTTGCCCGGTAGTTCAAAAAGAAGTCTTTGATGGTCAAGCCCCGATAGCCCAGGCAAAGCACGAACTGGTTATGCCCCCAGTGGGCATAATACTTCATGATGTGCCACAGGATCGGATAGCCGCCGATCTCGATCATCGGCTTCGGGATATCCGACGCGACATCTCGAATTCGAGTGCCCAATCCACCGCACAGAATTACCGTCTTCATCGCTTCCGCAGCCTATTCCCTGTTGGACCGTCTGAATCGACTCATCTCTGAACCGGAAACGTCCTACCCCGCCTAGCATAAGGAATGCGCCCACTCATAACAGTCACCTCTATGATGGAAGCGTGAATGCGACAATCCGGCATGCTTGAAGTTGATGAAGTCGAAACCAAATGCCTAGCGAGCGCAATCCAATTTCACTGTATGCCAGCCGCTTGTAGCCCTTTGAGCGTCGCGTCGAAAACGGCGCCATGTCGGGTCGCGATCGAGCAGCCCGGCGATGCCCGCCGCGGTGTCTTGTTCATGCTTTGTACGCCTTGTTGCCAGATGAGCGGGCGCACCTCATGGGCCGGTCCAGTGGAGCAGGAAAGCTCGATTGCAGTATGAGCGTGGCCGAGGACGTTTTGTTCCCTGTCCACACCGTTCGTCTTGTTCAGGCCCGCTCCGTCACGGTAGCGAAGCAACGATCATGACTGTAGATTGTGAACTGGCTCGCCAAGCGGCTAGGCGGCGAAGAGGCCTCGACTCCGGTCCGAGGATAGTTAATGGCCGAGCTCGCAACGGTGCCGTACGAGCTTTGCAATGTCCGCAGTTGACTTTAGCCGGCCCCATCTAGCCTAGCTGGTCATATCGAGCGATGCGCAGTGACACGAAAATACGGCCGGTCATTCTCTGCGGTGGCAGCGGCACCCGTCTCTGGCCCCTGTCGCGCCAGGCCCAACCCAAGCCGCTTCTGGCACTTGGTGGCCGCGATGCGCTGGTCGTAGAGACTGCCCAAAGGATCTCTGGCGAAGGATTTGCGGCTCCGTGGCTGATCTGCGGCGAGGCGCACGGCTTCCTGTTCGCCGAGCTATTTCGTCAGGCAGCGCTCGCGCTCGACCAGGTTGTGCTCGAGCCGAACGGTCGCAATACGGCTCCGGCTGCCGCGATCGCGGCACTAGCCAGTCTGCAGGATGCCGATACAGCATCGGATCCCTTGCTTCTCCTGCTGCCATCGGACCACAGAATCCCCGATGTCGTTGGATTCCAGAGTGCCATGGCGAG
>JBOHKJ010000165.1:0-13974 GCA_050728975.1 Kiloniellales bacterium
GGTCGGGCAAGCCGGGAACGGCATTTGCCGCCGGACTAAGCCGCTCGACGAAGAGCTCCAGGTCGGTCGGCGGATTCTGCTCGTCCACGCGCATCTCGTCGCCCGGCGCGCCGGCCAGCAGGAGCCCCGGCGCCGTGGCGACAAAATCCGCTTCTTCGCCGGCGCGGCTGTCGGGACCGAAGAGCGCAGTCGAGCGGGCGCGCTCCAGGCTCAACGAGTGGCGGGCCAGACTAGCCGCCAGCCGACCCATCGATCCCTCGCGTGCCAGGGTCTGGCGGAGCCCCTCGGCGCGGCCGTTCGCTACAGCGCCGATGATGGCGGGATCGCCTCGTCCGTCCGGACCAAAGGCAACCAATTCGCACCACTGACCGCCCTCCAGGTCAACGACCCGGAGGCGATCGCCAGCGGCCAGTCGAAGCGCCAGCGCGCTGCCGCCGGCGACCCGATAGCGCTCCTGTCCGGGCACCAGCGCGGTGCCGCCCGGGCGTCGCGCGCGAGGCCGGTTTTCCCTGACAATATTGGCTCCCGGCATCACGATGGAGGCTTGCTCCCTGATCCGAAGACGGCGCGTCGCACTGGGTCGCCTAGACCACGGAGGCCATTGGACGGCGGACCGCGGCAGCGATCGATTCGCTAGAGGTTGAATCGTCTCGCGCCACATTACTGCGGGGCCAATCGTAACAACGAGCAGCATCTGGCCTCAAGCGGTGATTTTTGGCGGCAACCGGTTGTGCCCCCCGACAGGCACGGTTACTCTTCCCTGATGTCGCTCAGGCTATTTCTGGAAATCGCTCGGGTTACGGTTCGTTCGAGCCGACCCAGACTTTCTTGCGGAGCAGGATGCGTGAGGGCAGGGAGCGCGCGAGCGCCAGCGACTGACAAGGCAGCCGGCGAGCGGAAAGCGTTGGTCGCGTGAACGCACTGCTGTCGGTCGAAGACTTGACCATGCGCTTCGGCGGCCTTGTCGCCGTCGACCGTCTCACCTTCTCTGTCGAAGCTGGAGAAATTCGCGGTCTGATAGGGCCCAATGGGGCCGGAAAGACCACCACTTTCAACGTAATCAGCGGCTTCTACAGGCCCTGGGCCGGGCGCGTCGTCTATCAGGGAGAAGATATCGCCGGCCTGAAGATGAACGCGGTCGCCTCCAAGGGACTGGTGCGGACCTTTCAACACTCGACGCTTTTCCAACAGTTTACCCTGCTCGAAAATGTCCTGATCGGCTGCCATCTGCACCACCCGCCGAATCCCCTGAGGGCGGTCTTCGGCGGCGATGCGGCGGCGCGGGCGGCCAACCTGGACCGCGCGCTCGAGATGCTCGCCTTCTTCAATCTCGCCGAGCGGTGCGACGAGCTCGCCGCCGAGCTGCCGCACGGGCTTCAGCGCGCACTCGGCATGGCCGTTGCCTTGGCCTCGGAGCCGGCGCTGCTGATGCTGGACGAGCCGTTCACCGGCATGAATCCGGAAGAAACCCGGCGGATGATGGAACTGGTGCGCCGCATCCGCGATACTGGAGTGACGCTGCTCCTTGTGGAGCACGACATGCAGGCGGTAATGGGCCTCTGCGACCGCATCACCGTGCTCAATTTCGGCAAGCTTCTGATCGAGGGCACGCCCGAGAAGATCCAAAGCCATCCCGCGGTCATCGAGGCCTACCTGGGGGCGCCGCATCGTGTTGCTTAGGCTCTCCAACGCGACGGTGCATTACCACAAGGTCGCTGCGCTGCGGGGAGTCGATATCGTCGTGCCGGCAGGCGGCATCGTCACCATCATCGGCGCCAACGGTGCCGGGAAGACCACCACGCTGCGGGCGATCTCGGGATTGGTGAAGCTCTCTGGCGGCGAGATCTGGTTCGGTGACGAGCGGATCGACGGCCTGCCGCCCGAAGCGATTGTCGCGCGCGGAATCGCCCACGTCCCGGAGGGACGGCGCATTTTTCCGGATCTGACAGTCGAGGAGAATCTGCGGACCGGCGCCTATCTGCGTCGCGACCGCAACGGGATCGAGGTCGACCTCGCAATGGTATTCACGCGCTTTCCGCGTCTCAGGGAGCGGCGGCGTCAGTGGGCCAAGACCATGTCGGGCGGCGAACAGCAGATGCTGGTGATCGGCCGCGCGCTAATGGCGCGACCGAAGCTGCTGCTGCTCGACGAGCCCTCGATGGGGCTTGCGCCCCTGATCGTGCAGGAGATCGCCAGGATCATCGAGGAGATCAACGAGCAGGGCGTCCCGGTGGTCCTGGTCGAGCAGAACGCCGAGCTTGCGCTGCAACTGGCCGACTATGCCTATGTTCTCGAAACCGGCAGCACGGCGCTGGAGGGCGTTGCCCGAGACCTTCGCGAGAATGACCATGTGCGCCAAGCCTACCTCGGGGGTTGACCCGCCCGGCTTGCTCTCCTTCTCCGCTGCGGGATGGAGCGACCAGGAGGTGCGCTGGGAGCATCTCTGTGAGCGGGCCGCCAAGCTGGCAACGGCCGGCGGCGCGAGCGAGGCGGCGCCCCATTGGGCCGAGGCACTCTTCCTCGCCCGCCAGTCCTTTGCCCCGATCGATCCGCGCCTGGCAACCAGCATTGCCAACCATGCATTCGCCTTGCGGCTTGGTGGCGACAGCGCAACGGCCGCGGAGCTGTTCCGCGAGGCCATGACAATCTGGGACGCTAGCGGCCAGTGGATCGCGGCGCTGCGGATCGAGCGGCGGGCACGAAGCTCGCTCTTCCATCTCCGTATGGAAGCCAAGCACTGGAAGACCTACGAGGCGACGATGCGCAAGCGCCTGGAGCTCTTCGCTCGGGAGGGGCGCGAGGCCCTGGCGGCGCTCGCCGAGGAGCGGGCGGCCGCATCGCGTGGCTTGTCGCGCTGGTGGCCCGAGAAGACACCGGCCTACACCGACGCGCGCAAGCTCCTGGCAGCGGTTCTGCTGATCGTACGGACGAACGAGATCGGCGCCGCCAGTTGAATCACGAGCCGGCCGTGTCGGTGGCCCGCCCTTCGCCGCGCCGCAGCAGGGTCCGCAGTCTCGGCATCAGGCTTTCCAGCCCCTTCGGCAGGAACAGGACCGAAGCGATCAGGATCATGCCGTAGAACAGCGGGCGGAGCTGGTCGAGGCCGAGCATCCGCAACAGCACGTCGTTGACGATGGTCAGGACCACCACGCCGAGGATCGGCCCGTAGAGCGTGGCCGTGCCACCGACGATGGTCCAGGTCAGAACGTAGACCATCGCCTCGACGTTGAAGCGCGCCGGATTGACGGTACCGACGTAGTGCGCGTAGAGCGCGCCTGCCAGCCCGGCGAAGAACGACGCTATGACAAAGGCGAGTGTCCGATATCGCCAAGCGTCGATGCCGACGGATTCGGCGAGCTTGTCCTGCCAGTGGACAGCATGGAAGGTGAGCCCGATCGGTGAGCGCTCCAAGCGGTACATGACCCAAAGCGAGGCCGATACCACGATCAGGCAGAGATAGTAGTAGTTAACCGGCTCGAAGAAATCGATAGTGACGCTGCCGAGCTCGATATTGGGAAGGCGGTCGATAAGCTTCAGTCCGGTAGGTCCACCGAATGGATCGCGGAACCGTTTCCACAGCAAGCGAATGATCTCGCCCGCGGCGAACGAGCCGATGAGGAAGTAGAAGCCCTTCATGCGGAACAGCGGGAAACTGAGCAGCCATGCCACGCCTCCGGCAGCCAGTGCGCCGAGAACCATCGAAAGCGCAACCGGGACGCCGAGCCGCTTGGCCAGCAGCGCGCTGCAATAGGCGCCGACGCCCATGATGACCACGTGTCCGAGCGACCACTCTCCGGTAAGAGTCAGGAGACGGTAGCTCACGACCAACAGGACGTTGATCACCAGGAAGACCAGGATCTCCTTCTGGGAGAAACTGAGAGCGTGCGGCAGCGCCAGCAAAGCTGCGTAGAGCAGCCCGAGCCAGACCGCAGCGGTCAGCCGGCCGCTGGAACGGCTAGGCACGTTCTCTGCTTCCCAGCAGGCCGGTGGGCCGGACGATCAGGACGAGCAGCATGAGGCTGAGCCCGACGATGTCGGCGATGACGCCGTCGGAAAAAGTGGTCACGAAGGTGTGGACGAAGGCGTAGATCACCGCGGCCAGAACCGCGCCCTCGAGGCTCCCCACGCCGCCCACTATGATGATGATGAAGGCGGTCACGATGACCGAATGGCCCATGTAGGGGTGGATTCGCACCAACGGCGCGGTAAGCGCGCCGGCAGCTCCGGCGAGCGCGGCGCCTATGAACATGGCGAGCCGGGCGGTCTTGGTGATCGAGATGCCCTGCAATACCGCCGCTTCCGGATCCTGTGCGCAGGCACGCAAGGCCCAGCCGAAGCGCGTCTTGCGAAGGAACAGCCAGAGCGCGCCGAGCAGAAGCACGGCAGCGATGATCACATAGAAGCGCTGCAGGGGAAGAGCGCCGCCGGTGCCGAAGACCTCCAGGATCGCCTGGGTGGGTGGCGGTATGTGCTCCATCCGCACGCCGAAACCGACCGCCGCAATGGCCTGCAGAATCAGGAGAAAGCCGATCGAGAGCGCGAGGCCACCGAGGGGGTTCCCCCGCATCGGCCGGAACAGTCCGCGCTCCATGCCGATCCCGACTAGGCCGACGAAGATCAAGCCGACCGCGACGGCGAGAAAGAAGGGCAGCTGCGCGTCTCCGTAGACCGCCACGACGCAGTAGGCGCCGAGCATATAGAGCTCGCCATGCGCGAAATTGATGATGCCCATGACGCCGAAGATCAGCACCAGTCCGACCGCGACCAGCGCCATGAAGCTGGCGGCATAGAGGGCGTTCAACGACGTCTGGATCAGAAGTTCGAGCATGGATTCTGATTGCGAAGCTTCACCACGCCCGACCGAACCGGGGCGCGCCGCAGGGCGGGTCGGGGCGCCGTCAATCGGCGTCCCAACCGCTCCGCCCTGCCTTCGTCAACGCTGATAGTACATCTGGCCCAGCGCATCCATGTGCTTGACCAGGAGCTTCTGGTGCTGGCCCATCCACTCGGGAATGCTCTTGAACTCCTTGATGACGGCCTTGCCGTTCTCGACAACCACGACCGGCCAGTAGCCGACCAGGGCGTTGTCGATGCCGAACAGCTCCTTGCCCCACCACTCGGCATCGCCGAAAGCGTGCTTGCCCTTGCCGCCGGCTTTCATGGCGGTGAGCACCTCGCCCGGCTCGACGGTGCCGGCCTTCTGCGCCGCCTCCAGCCAGAGATCCATGATCGACGCGTATTCCCAGGACACCGCACCCCATTCGCTCTCGCCATAACGCTTGGCGTACTCGGCGTAGAACTCGTTCGGGCGCTTGAAGTTCACGCGCGGGTCGTTGAGCGCCTCGTCGTCGAAATCGGGGAACTGGAAGATGAAGCCTTCCATGAACTCCTCCGAGGTCTTCTCGATCATCTTCGGATAAAAATCCGCAGTGCAAGAGATGATCTGTCCCTTGAAGCCCTGCAAATGCAACTGCTGGCAGATCGGATGCACGTAGTCTGCATAGCAGGTGTCGAGGCTGATGATGTCCGGATTCAGCGACAGCATCTTGGTGACGACCGGCGCAAAGTCGGTGGTCGCAGGATCGAAGAGAAGAGGGTCGTCCAGCATTTCGATGCCGGCTGCCTCGAATGCGGCTAGGTAGGTCGCCACCGACGGCAGGCCGAGCGCGTCATCCTGGGCGCAGATCACCGCAGTCTTCAGATCGGGTAAGTTCTCCGCCAGCCACTGCACGCCGGTGACGTTGTAGACCGGATGCACCTCGCAGGGCGCGATCAAAGTCGTGGTTTCGGGCGTGAGATCCGACGGCAGCAGGGTCGAGACTAGCATGCCTTCGCGTGCGGCAATCTCCTGCACGCCCGGCCAGGGGTCGCCGCCCAGCATCATGATGAACTTGACACCGTCTTCCTTGATCAGCTTGGTGGCCCCGGCACGCGCTTTTCCGGCGTCGTATTCCTCGTCATAGGCCACGAATTCGATCTTGTAGGTGTCGGCGCCGATCTTGACGCCGCCGGCGTCGTTGACCCAGTCGGCCCAGATCGAGCAACCGTCGAGACCGGGCTTGCCCCAGGCCGCCACGGCGCCCGTCAGGGGCGCGAGGAAACCGATCTTGACGACCTTGTCTGCTGCCAGGGCGAGCTTCGGCTGGAACACCGCGGCCGCGGCTATCGTCGCCGTTGCGGCGACGGACGATTGCAACATGCGACGCCGCGTGATCCCGCGGCCCCATGGACTCTTCGTCATCTCGCGCTCCCTCCCTTATTTGTGAACCTGACCACTCCTGTCGATCGTTTTTTGTCCGCGTGCTCGCTCTCGGCACGCTGTCCAGCCAATCCGCGCGGATTCGAAGGTCGCCGCGCAAAAAACCGCGTCCTTAAGACAACGCGAAGTGGCCCCGCCAATTCCGACCGCATCAGTGCAATCCGAACCAATTCGGCGGTGGCGGCCGGAGGCGCAGCCCAAACTATAGCGGTGTAGGGCGGCCGCCAACAAGTAGAATGGCCAGAAACTTGCGGCGTTCGGAAAAAATACTGCTGTCGGTCGTGGTTGGAACTGGTTCGCGCACGGCGGACCATCGGCCGCGGGACCGGCGGGAAGACCTTTGAGGGGCCGCTCGGGGCAAAGGGCTTACCCCTACCCGCTTCGCGCGGACGGGACCCGGAGGCGCGAGGTCAGCGGCCGCTGTGGGTCGCTGCCCCGGCCGGCCGCTCGGTTGCCGCGGCCGATCGGTTCGTGTCAACGTAGCTTCCGGCAGGGATAGCAGAGATGAGCAAGGACCGGCGCTCAGGTGGCCGCCATTCGGACGCCATGCACTACGGGCTATCGGAGATTGGTCAGTGAACAACGTCGTCGAGCGCGAAATAGCGCCACCCTGGAATGCAACCGATCTCGCCTCTCGTCCGATTACCGGCACCGTCAAGTCGCTGGCCACCGAGCTCTTCGCGCGGGTCTGCGCCGACCGCTATTCCTTCGGAACGCGCCTCCCGTCCGAACGCCAGCTTGCCGACGAATTCGGCGTGTCCCGCAATGCGGTGCGCCAATCGCTGGAGTTGCTGGAGAATTTCGATGTCGTGTCGCGGCGCCCAGGCAGCGGCACTTTCGTGTCCTATCGCCCCGCCGCCAACGAGACACGCGACACCGGCAGCGTGACGGTCGAGGGCTTGTTGGGCCTCGACGAAATCGCCGAAATGACCAGCCCGCTCGAGTTGAACGTTGTTCGGACCATCGTCGAGCCTGAGATCGTGCGGCTCGCGGTCATCAACATGTCGGCGCGCGACATCCGCCGGCTGAAGGACATCCTGGTCAAGCTGGAGTCGATCGCTACGGACGCGGCGGCCTTCTCTCATTGGGACGAACTCTTCTACCTCGAGCTCGCCAAGGGGACTCACAATCCCCTCCTGATCGCAATGTACACGCTGATCAACCACGTGAGGCGACAGGCCCACTGGGCCCCCACCAAGGAGAAGACCCTCTCCCCCAACCGGATTCGCGATTACCAGAAGCTCCAGCGCTCGATCGTCGAGGCGATCGAGGCCCGCGACCTGGAAAGCGCCGTCGAATTCGTGAAGCTGCACATGTCGGGGGTGCAGGACGACCTGATCCGCGGCGCCTGACCCCGGCTGCCGGAAAAGAGCGGCCGTCGCTCAGCCGGCCCGCGGCAGGAGACGCGGCCGCTGGTCCCACATCTGGCCCAGCGCCCGCATGTGCTTGACCAGCAGCGGGCCGTGCCGGTCCCACCACTGCGGTATGGATTTGAAGGCGACGATCCTCGCCTTGCCGTTCTCGATGCGCACCACCGGCCAGTTGCCGACCAGCGCATGATTGATGCCGAACAGCTCCTTGCCCCACCAGCGCGCGTCGCCGAACACGTGCCTGCCGACCCCGCCGGCCTTCATGGCCGCTAGAACGGTCACCGGCTCCACCGTTCGCGCCGCCTCGACCGCCTCGCGCCACTGCTCAAGGATGGCGTAATACTCCCAGGAAACGGCGCTCCAGGTGCCGGGGAAGCGGAGATTGTACTCGGTGTAAAATTCGTTGGGCCGGGTGAAGTTGACGGTCGGCTGGTTCAAGGCCTCGTCGTCGAAATCGGGGAACTGGAAGACGAAGCCCTCCATGAACTCGGGGCTGGTTCGGCGGAGCAGCTCCGGATAATTGTCCGCGGTGCAGGATAGAATCTGTCCCTTGAAACCGAGGCGGAACGCGCACTCGGTGAGCGCGTGGACGAAGGGCTCGTAAGCGGTGTCCCAGCAGAGGATGTCGGGGCGGTCCTCCAGCATCGCGCGGACCACCGGCTCCATGTCGTCGGTGGCGCCGGAGAACAGCACTTCCTTGACGAGCTCGATACCGGCCGCCTCGAAGGCTGCCCGGTAGGTCGCGACCGAGGGCAGCCCGAGCGAATCCTCCTGCGCGCAGAGGGCCGCGGTCTTCAGCTCCGGCCGGCTCTCGCGCAGCCACTCGACGCCGGTCACGTTGTAGATGGGATGCACTTCGCAGGGCGCGATCAGGTAAGGCGTGTCGGGCGACAGGTCGCTCGGCAGCAGGGTGGTCACCAGCATCTTGTGCCGGTTGACGAAGCTCTGGACGGCGGGAAAGGTGTCGCCACCCAGCATCATGATCAGCCGCACGTCGTCTTCGAGGATCAGCTTTCGCGCGCCGACGAGCGCGCGCGCGGGATCGTAGCGATCGTCGAACGAGACGATCTCTACATTCAGGCGCTGCTCGCCGACCCGGATGCCGCCGCGCGCATTGATCCAGTCGGCCCAGATCAGGCAGCCGTCGCGTCCCGGCTGGCCCCAGGCCGATACCTCGCCGCTGAGCGGCGCCAGAACGCCCACCTTGACGCTACGCCGCCGCTGCACGCCGAGCGACGGCATGTGGGCGGACACGGCGAGGGTTGTAGCATTGGATGGTCGAGACACGCGGGAGGCAATCCGTTGAAAGCGCGAAAGAATGGGGGCCGAAGTCCGTGGCGCAACCATCCGCGCCCAATCGCAACCGGATTGTAGGAGCTGCCCCATTCCGTGTAAACAAGAAGCAAGCCTCAAGCCTTGGAGACTCAAGTCATGCCGGACAAGTCGCCCGCCGCCGCCCCGGGTCGGCGGATCGTCAACATTCACAGCTCGAGCTACCGGGTCTACGACATGGAGGGCCCGGTACAGCGCGACATGAGCTACCTGCCGCTCACCTACGATGCGCAGGGCCATCGCATGGGCTTCTATGCGATCCGGATGGAGCCCGGAGCGGTGACGATTCCCCACACCCACCAGTACAACGAGGACTACTTGATCCTTGAAGGCGATCTGGTAGAGCCCGATGGCCGGGTCCTCGGGCCGGGCGACTTCGTCCACTACGATCCCGGCACCCGCCACAACTCGCGCAGCGAGACCGGCTGTCTTCTCATTGGCTGCGATTGGGGTAATCCCGCCGACGTCGAGAAGAGCCAGACTAGCTAGCTCCGCCGCGCTGCCGGTAAGGCGGCCGGTTTGACTCGCGCCGGGAGCCCTCTATCATCGTCCGGTGGTGAGAACGCTCAAAGTCGCTTGCGTTCAGAACTGCGCGACGCCCGACGTCGAGGAGAGCGCGACGAGCGCGCTGGCCCTTTCGCGCCGGGCGATCGCTTGCGGCGCGCAACTCGTTTGCCTGCCGGAGTTCTTCGCCGGGTTGAGAGGGGAGAACGGCGCTTTTTATCCGGCCGCCTTCGAGGAGCCGGCGCACCCGGTCCTGGCCGCCTTTCGCGAAGCCGCGCGCAAGAGCGGCATCTGGTTCCTGCTGGGCTCGCTCGGGGTCCGGACTTCGAGCGGGCTCGTCAACAACCGGGCCTATGTGATCGACGGCAGCGGCGCGGTCGTTGCCCGCTACGACAAGATCCACCTCTTCGATGTCGCGCTGGACGCGGGGCGCATCTACCGCGAATCGACGACCATCGAGCCCGGCGCCCAGGCAGTGGTGGCGCCGACGCCGTGGGGAGGGCTCGGCCTTTCGATTTGCTACGATTTGCGTTTTGCCGCGCTCTATCGCGCGCTTGCCAAGGGCGGCGCCTCGTTGCTCGCGGTTCCGGCTGCCTTTACCAAGGTGACCGGCGAGGCCCATTGGCACGTCCTCAACCGCGCGCGGGCCATCGAGACCGGCTCGTTCGTGATCTCGCCCTGCCAGTACGGCCGCATTCAGGGCGGCGGCGAATGCTTCGGCCATTCGCTGATCGTCGATCCCTGGGGCCGGGTGCTGGCCGAGGGCGGCGAGGACGAGGCTGTTGTCATGGCTGAGCTCGACCTCGGCCAGGTCGAACGCGCGCGCCGGCAGGTTCCCGCGCTGAAGCACGACCGGCCGATCGTTGCGCCGGCGCGTGTCGCGGCAGCCGAGTAGCGCGAGCGCACGAACCTCCCGGGGACACGCCCTTCACACGCTGTCGGCGCCGATCAGGTCCTGGCGGGCGGTTTCGAGATGCTCGGCGATATGCCGTGCGGCAGTCGCGCCGTCGCGCTGCAGCAGGGCGTCGATGATCGCCCGATGCTGCTGGTTGTAGGCGGCGATCTTTTCCGCGGTCAGGATCTGCTCCTTCATCGCGCCCCACTGGGCGTGGGTGCGGACGTCGTTGATCATCTGGTAGACGCGATAGATCAGCGGATTTCGCGAGCAGCGGGCGAGCAGCAGATGAAGCTCGCTGTCCCAGCGCGTGAAGGCGTCCTTGTCGCCGCCGCAGGACTCCAGCTCTTCCATGATCGCCTTCAGGGCCTCGAGGTCGCGACCAGTGGCGTGGGCGGCAGTGAGGCGCGCCATGTAGGGCTCGATGGCGAAGCGCGTCTCGATGAGCTGCAGCGGGCTGATCAGGTCGACAATCTCGCTGCTGTTCGGAAGCGCGTGAAGCGGCCCGGGGTAGGTGACGAAGGTTCCGCTGCCGGCGCGCCGCACCACCACGCCGGCGGTTTCGAGCTGCTGGATCGCGCGGCGTACCAGGCTGCGGCTGGTCCCGAATGCGGTCGCCAGGTGCCGCTCGGGCGGCAGCTGGTCCCCGTCCGAATAGACCCCCGCCTCGATGGCGCGGCGCAGCCGGCCGACGATCTGGCCGACCCGCTGTCCGGAATAGGCGGCGATGCTGCCGTCGAGCGGCTCGAACGGCTCAGCGTCGGATGCCATCCAGCCGGCCTCGCTCATGGGACCTGCCGTTGCGGTTCCAATTGGTCGAAATTGGTTTGCATTGGGCCTAAGACTATCGCATGCTTAGCCGGTGCGCGGAAGGGGGTAGGAGGCCGCTGTAGTTGTGGGCGGCTCGGGCCTGAACCTGGCAACCGCGCCGCACGGGGAGCGCAAGCGCCATGGCTATTCCGGCCAGTGTCAAATTCGCCGTCATCGGTGCCGGCATTCACGGACTTAGCACCGCTTATCATCTGGCGCAGCGCCTCAGGGCCAGCGGTCGCGGATCGGGCGACGATGTCCTGGTGATCGACAAATCGGCGATCGGTGCCGGAGCCTCGGGCATCGCCTGCGGCGTGGTGCGCAACAACTACTATCAGCCGGCGATGCGCGCGCTGATGGCGCATTGTGTCGAGGTCTGGGAGAGCGATCCCGAAGCCTACAGCTATCACCCGGTCGGCTACATGCAGATCAGCCCCGAGGCAATGCACCGGCAGGTGGCGACGATCTACGCCCAGCAGCAGGAGATCGGCTACGACTCGGTCTTCATCGAGGGTGCGGCAGATTGCGAGCGCTACATGAAGGGCCTGTTCGACGACTGGCAGGCCAAGGGGATCACTTCGGTTCTCCACGAGAAGAAGGGTGGCTACGCCAATAACCTGGCGTCGCTCTATGGTCTCGCCGCCAAAGCCGAATCCGAGAACGTGCGCATCCTGACCGGCGTCGAGGTCACGGGCTTCGAGTTCGGCTCGAACAGCGCCGCCGTCACCGCGCTCGTCACCGACAAGGGGCGGATCGCCTGCGATCACGTGGTGGTGGCGCTCGGGCCCTGGGTGAGCCGGGCCTGGACCATGCTCGAGCTGCCCAAGCGGATATCGATCAAGGGCACCGATGGCGGGATTCACGACGGCGTGCCGATGTGGACCTACTGGTGCCTGGAGGAAGGCACGCTCGGCGTCGACCCGAACATCCACAAGACCAACGACGGCAAGATGCCGCCGGTGATCCACGTCGACACCGACGCGCCGCTCTATTCCGATGTCGACGGCTCGCTCATCACCGACCAGCTCTGGGGCCTCTACTACAAGCCGGATTTCAATTTCGGTGGCGTGCAGGGCGGCTCTTCGCCTTACAAAGTCGAGGGCGACGCCGATGAGGTTGCGGTCGATCCCTACGGCCCCGAATCGCCCGACTTCATCGTCGGCGACGAGTTCGTCCACACCTGGTGCTCGATGCTGGCCCATTGCCAGAAGCGGTTCGAGGGGAAGATCGGGCTCTACAAGAACAAGGAGCCCTCGGGCGGGCTCGGCTGTTTCACGCCGGACAATTTCCCGGTCTTCGACGTCTTTCGCGAGAACGTCTACGTCATCGCCGACTCGAATCACGGCTACAAGATGATCGGCGTCGGCAAGCTGGTGGCGGGCGAAATCCTTGGCGAACGGAGCCGGCTGCTGGAGCCTTTCCGCTTCTCGCGCTACGCCGAGGGCAGGCTCCACCCGGTTTCCAACAGCCCCTTCCCGTGGAGCTGACGGGAAGGCGTGCGAGGAAAAGCGGTTTCTGGGCAGGGGCCAAGACAGAGAGTGGGGGACAGGATGGCGATGGACATCGAGAAATTCGTCGACGCGAAGGGGCGCGACGAGCAGGTCAAGCAGGTGCGCGCCAAGATCAAAGAACTGGGGATCGACTATCTCTATCTCCAGTTCGTCTCGGTTACCGGCCGCATCATGGGCAAGGGGATTCCGGCCGACCACTGGGAAAGCGTGGCGGCCAGGGGCTTCCAACTGGTCTATGGCGCGACCGTCAACCTGTTTCTCAACCGGCACCGGGAGTACCTCGGCTACGGACCCGAGGCCAGCGAGCTGGTCGGCGTTCCCGAGCCCGACACTTTCATGCAGCTGCCGTGGGACAAGCGTGTGGGGCGCGTCTGGTGCACGCTGTTCCGCAATCGCGAGGAGCGCAAGGATCCGGGCGCTTTCCTGACCTCTGACTGTCGCGGCAACCTGCGGCGCATCCACGACGAGTTCGAGAAGGCGCACGGGCTTCGTCTGCGCCATGGCACCGAGCCGGAAATGATGTGGCTGAAGAAGGACGAGGAGGGCAAGCCCAACGGCGGCTTCTCGCGACCCTACTGCTATCATATCGACCAGTTCGAATCGCTGCGTCCGGTCTACATGCGGGTGATCGAATACTGTCGCGCCATGGGCCTCGACATGATCCAGGGTGACCACGAGGATTCGCCCGGTCAGCTCGAGCTCAACTTCACGTATGACGATGCGCTCAGGACCTGCGATCGCCTCTCGACCTACCGGCAGATCTGCGGTCAGGTGGCACGCGAATTCGGTATCATCGCCTGCTTCATGACCAAGCCCTTCATGGGCGTCTCGGCCAACGGCTGCCACCACAACATCTCGCTGTGGAAGGGCGGTAAAGACCAGTTCGTGGCGCTCGGAAACGACCCCGGCAAGCTGCCGGGCATGAAGGCGAACTATCTCTATCGCAAGGGCGGCGACAACACCTTCATGCCGGACACCGCGGACCCGCAGCTGCCCGGCAAGATCGGCCTGCAGAGCATCGGCGGGATCGTGAAGCACCTCGACGCCTTGACCGCGATCGGCTGCTCGACAGTCAATTCCTACCGCCGCCTTTGGGACACCGGCTTCTGGGCACCGGTCTTCTCCGACTGGGGTTATCAGAATCGCACCACGGGCTTGCGCGTTTCGGCCCCCGGGCGCTTCGAGTATCGCGCCGTCGATTCGATGGTGAACCCCTATCTAATGGCCTCCGGAATCCTCAAGGCTGCCGACGACGGGATCAAGCACAAGCTCAATCCCGGCAAGCCCGAGGAG
>JBOHKJ010000166.1:0-4075 GCA_050728975.1 Kiloniellales bacterium
CACCAGCGCGCGGCAGCGCTCGGTCACCAGGCCGCTGTCGGGCCCGTAGACCAGAACCGCGCGCGCTGCCGGATCGGGCTTGGCCAGGAAGCGCTCGATCGCCTTGACCGCGACCTTCATGGACGGCTCGACTCAGGCGCCGGAGAAATAAAGCGCAAGCCGATTGCGGATCGTGTCCGAGAGCTCGCGCAACGCGCGCTCGCGGGCGTCCTCCTGGGAAACGATGGTCGCGTAGTAGCTCTCCAGAATGTCGTAGCTGTCGGTCGAGGAGATGCGACCGTGCGCCAGCACCGCCTTGCCGTCCGAGTCGCGCAGCTCGTAGTCGGCGTAGACCGTCAGGTTCGCGCGCGTCGCGGTTTCGTCGGCGCGCAACGCGGTCGCCTGCACCGCCTCGGTCAGCTTCACGTTCAAGAGATAGCCTGCCTTCGCCGGCTGGCCGCGCGGGTTGATGCGGTCGCGCAGCAGGTTGTGCATCGACTGACCGATGCGATCGGGCAGCGGCGCGATTCGCACCTCGGCCATTTGCGCCGTGGTCTCGCCGCCGTCCTCCTGCGAGCCGTAGAGCGGCTCGAATCCGCAAGCGGCGAGCGACAGCAACGCCGCCAATGCGACCATGCCGCCTGTCGCGCGCCGGCGACCTTCTGCGTCACACCACCACATTGACCACCCGATTCTTCACCACGATCACCCGGCGCGGCGCCTTGCCGGCCAGGCTGCGGATCACCGCCGGATCGGCGAGTGCCGCGGCCCGGGCGTCGGTCTCCGCCACGTCCGGCGGCAGCACGAGCGTCGAGCGCAGCTTGCCGTTGACCTGCACCGCCAGGGTCACCGTCTCCGCCACGATAAGCGTCTCGTCGGCCGCCGGCCAGGGCCGATCGACCAGCAGCCCCTCCCCGACCAGGCCCTGCCAGAGCTCCTCGGCCAGATGGGGAACCATCGGCGCCGCGACTCTGGTCATCAGCTCGAGCGCCTCGCGCAGCGCCCAGCGGTCGCTGTCGCTCTCGGCCTCGAAGGCGCCGACCGCATTGGAAAGCTCGTGCACCCGCGCCACCGCGCGGTTGAAGCGAAACTGCTCGATGTCGTCGGCCACCAGCGTGACTGCACGATGCGCCTGGCGCCGCAGCGCCAGCGCCGCCTCGCCGAAGACGTCAGGCTTGGGCGTGCCGCGTGCCGGCAGGCTGCCGGCGCTCTTGCCGACGCTGCGCCACAGGCGCTGCAGAAAACGGAACGCGCCGGCGACGCCGGCCTCGGTCCATTCCATGTCGCGCTCCGGCGGGCTGTCGGAGAGCATGAACCAGCGCGCGGTGTCGGCGCCGTAGGTGTCGATGATGAGCGCCGGGTCGACGGTGTTGCGCTTCGACTTGCTCATCTTCTCCGAGCGGCCGACGCTCACCGGCCTGCCGTCGAGCGTCTCGATCTGCCCGCCCTCGCCGCGCTTCACCTCATCGGGCGCCAGCCAGCCGCCGTCGGCCGCGCGATAGGTTTCGTGGCAGACCATGCCCTGGGTGAAGAGACCCGCGAAAGGCTCCTTCAGGTCGAGATAGCCGCAGCGCTTCAGCGCGCGGATGAAGAAGCGCGAGTAGAGCAGATGCAGAACCGCGTGCTCGACGCCGCCGATGTACTGATCGACCGGCAGCCAGTAGTCGACCGCGCTGCGCGTCAAGGCGGTCTCCGCGCGCGGGCTGCAGAAGCGCGCGAAGTACCAGGAGGAATCGACGAAGGTATCCATGGTGTCGCTGTCGCGCCGCGCCGCCTTGCGGCAAGCCGGACAGGGAGCCTTGCGCCAGGCCTCATGCCGCTCGAGCGGATTTCCCGGCTGGTCGAAGGCGACGTCGTCGGGCAGCTTCACCGGCAGATCGGATTCGGGCACCGGCACGATGCCGCAACTCTCGCAGTGGATCACCGGTATCGGGCAGCCCCAATAGCGCTGGCGCGAGATGCCCCAGTCGCGCAGGCGATAGCGCACCGTCCCCTCGCCCGCCTGCATCTCCTCCAGCCGCGCGATCGCCGCCTTCTTGGCCTCCTCGACGCGCAGGCCGTCGAGAAACTGCGAGTTGATCGCCCGGCCCTCGCCGCTATAGGCCTCGTCGCCGATCGCGAAGCGTGCGGGGTCGGCATCGTCGGGCAGGATCACCGGAACGACCGGCAGATCGTACTTGCGCGCGAAGTCGAGGTCGCGCTGGTCGTGGCCGGGGCAGCCGAAGATCGCGCCGCTGCCGTATTCCATCAGCACGAAGTTGGCGATGTAGACCGGCAGCGCCACGTCCGGCAGGAAGGGATTGCGTGCCACCATCCCGGTGCGATAGCCGCGCTTCTCGGCGGTCTCGATCGCCTCTTCGCTGGTTCCCAGCCGGTCGCACTCGGCGATGAAGGCGGCGGCCTCGGGGTCCCGCTCGGCGAGGCGCAGCGACAGCGGATGGTTGGGCGCCAGCGCGCAGAAGGAGGCGCCGAACAGCGTGTCGGGCCTGGTGGTGAAGATCTCCAGGCGGTCCGGCTCGCTGTTCGGCTGGCCCTCGATCGCGAAGTGCACGCGCGCGCCTTCGGAACGGCCGATCCAGCGCTCCTGCATGGTGCGGACCTTCTCGGGCCAGCGCTCCAGCGTCGCCAGGTCGTCCAGCAGCTCGTCGGCATAGGCGGTGATGCGGAAGAACCACTGGGAGAGCTGGCGGCGCTCGACCGGGGCGCCCGAGCGCCAGCCGCGGCCGTCGATCACCTGCTCGTTGGCCAGCACGGTACGATCGACCGGGTCCCAGTTGACCCAGGATTCGCGCCGATAGGCCAGCCCGGCCGCCATCAGGTCGAGGAACATCTTCTGCTGATGGCGGTAGTAGCCGGGATGACAGGTCGCGATCTCGCGGCTCCAGTCGAGCGACAGGCCCATCGACTTCAGCTGGCCGCGCATCGCTGCGATGTTCTCGTAGGTCCAAACGCTCGGGTGTACGCCCTTCGCCATGGCGGCGTTCTCGGCCGGCAGGCCGAAGGCGTCCCAGCCCATCGGATGGAGAACGTTGAAGCCGCGGGCGCGCCGGTAGCGCGCGACGACGTCGCCGATGGTGTAGTTGCGCACATGGCCCATGTGTATGCGCCCCGATGGATAGGGGAACATCTCCAGCACGTACGACTTGGGCTTGCTGCTGTCTTCGGCGACGGTGAAGCAATTGGCCGCCGCCCAGGCGGCCTGCCACTTCGCTTCGGCTTCCTTGTGGTTGTAGCGCTCCATGGATCCTGCTGCGGTCGGGCCGGTCGACCTTGCGCCGCTCGCCGCGCGGGCTGCCGCCAAGTCTCGAGAGGATGCGGCGGCCAACCGGCTCCCGGTCAGCCCGCCTCTCTCAGCCCGCCGCTCCCAGCTCGCCTCATCAACCGGCCTGGGCGATTCGGAGCTGGCGGGCGCGGGTGAGGATCGCGTTCTCGAGCTCGAAGCCGGTCTTCGAATCGACCGCGGCGTCGACCCAGCGGGCGCCGTCGTGGCGCTGGCGGAACACCGCCGCGCGCACGCCATCGGCGCGCAGGTCGCGGCCGAGGATGTAGATGTTGAGCTTGAAGCGCTCGTCGGGGCTCTCCGGCGGCGAATACCAGTCGGTGATGATCACCCCGCCGAAGGGGTCGGCCGAGGCCAGCGGCATGAAGGAGATGGTGTCGAGCGAGGCGCGCCAGAGGAAGGAATTGACGCCGATGCCGCTACCCCCGCTGTCCTCGGGCCGCTCGTTGCGGTTTCCGAGGACCTGGATGCCGCCGTCGCCGCCCAGCAGCGATCCGCCGGTCTCCTCGTACTTTGACGCTATACCATCGGGATCGGGATTCTCGTTGTCCTGGCTACCCGAGCAGGCGCCGAGACCGAGAAGCGCGACGGCGGCAAGCGCCGGGAGCAGGCCGCAGGCCCGTCCGACGATCGTGGTTCCGATCGAATCGCTGCGCGTCGGCTTGTCGCGTTTCATGGCCTTCGATCCCCGCCGCCTAATCCGATGTCCCATTGTGGCTCGCAGGCTTCCGACACCCGAGCGCGAAGCCCCGCGCAATTTATAGCACGGCCCGATCGGGCTGAAGCGCCCCACCTCACCCCGACCCTCTCCGCCCC
>JBOHKJ010000167.1:0-3340 GCA_050728975.1 Kiloniellales bacterium
TCCTGAGCCTGTCGAAGGATCAGGAGCGCAGCGCCGATTCGATCTGAACGGATAGCGCTCTAGAAGGACGGGGGCGGATCAGGCGCTGATGCGGCCCTTGTGACGGGCCGCCGACGCCTTGCGCCACGCAGGCGAGATATCCGGCTTGGCGAAGTAGTAGCCCTGCAGCAGCTCCACCCCTTCGCTGGCGAGATAGCGGGCGACGGCCTCGTCCTCGACGCACTCGGCGACCGTCTTAAGCCCGAACGCGCGGGCGAGCGACAGCAGGTTGCGCACGAAGATCTGGTTCTCCGGACGATCGGTGAGGTTGCGCACGAAGGAGCCGTCGATCTTGACGATATCGACCGTCAGCGATTTCAGATGATGGAAGGTGGTGTAACCGGCGCCGAAGTCGTCGACCGCCACCCGGCAGCCGAGCCGGCGCACCGCCTGGACGAAGCGCGCCGAATCGTCGACGTCGTGCAATGCAGCGGTCTCCGTAATCTCGATGATGAGTCGGCTGGCGATGTCGGGGCGCTCGCCGATGCGCGCCTTGAGCACGCGCAGCCACGAGCGGTCGGCCGCCGTGTAGCCGGAAATGTTGATCGCCAGCGTGACGGTCGGGAAGGCCTCGAGATCGGCGAGCGCCAGCTCCAGCACGCGGCGATCGATCACGCGCATCATGCCGAGCTGCTCGACCGCTTCGATGAAGCGACTGGCCACCACGACTTCGTCGTCGGGCATCATCAAGCGCAGCAGGCACTCGTGATACATGACCGCGTGGCTCGTCGCATCGACCACGGGCTGATAGGCGAACAGCAGGCGGTCCTCGCGCAGCGCCTGGGTCACCTGCTCGCCGATTGCCATCGAGGCGCGATAGGTTTCGAGCTGGCGGTCGGCCAGCGCATAGGACTGGACGCAATTGCGGCCGGCCGATTTGGCGCCGAGCAGGGCCGCTTCGGCCTTGGTCATGAGATCGAGGCCGGCGGTCGCCTGGCTCGGATAGCAGATCAGGCCGATCGAAACCGTGACCTGCACGCTGACGGCGCCGACCGCGAAGGAGCTGCGCCGAATCGCCTGCAGCACGCGTTCGGCGGCCGGCACAGCGTCGGACTCGGGGCAGGAGGTGAGGACCACCCCAAAACGATCGCCGCCCATGCGGCCGACCACGTCGCTGGTCCTGAGGCAGCGGTCGAGGCGATGGCCGACCTCGACCAGCACCGCGTCGCCGACCTCGTGGCCGTAGGCCGAGTTGATCATGCCGAGATTGTCGATGCCGACCGCCAGCAGGGCTCCGGCCTCGCCGCCGCGCCGGCTCATGGCGACCGCCTGCTCGAGCGCTTCGCGCAAGCGGTTGCGATTGAAGTGGCCGGTCAGCTCGTCGTAGTTGGCGAGCTGCTCCAGGCGCGCCTCCTGTTCCTTGCGCGCGCTCACCAGGCGCAGGATGCCGGTCATCTTGAGCGGCATTCCGGCGAGCGAGAGCTCGACCTGGCCGCGGTCATGGACCCAGTGGAACAGGCCGTCGCGATCGCGGACCCGGTATTCGCAGTCGTAGGCCCGGCCACCCGCCATCTGGCCGCCCGCCATATGGTCCGAAAGCAGACAGAGCCGCTGCGGAAGGTCCTCGGGGTTGATCCGGCCGTGGAAAGCGTCGCCGCTCTTGGGGGGCTTGCCGCCGCGCCCGAACAGGCGCTCGACCGGCCCCTGCCAGGTGAGCGCATCGCTTGCCAGATCCCACGCGTAGACGAAGTCGCCCGCCGCCTCGAGCGCGGAGCGCAGGCGTGCCAGTTCGGCAAGCTGGCTGTCGTTCCTGGGGGAGCTGGTCACCCGGAAGCTTCTCCTACCTGAGCAGAGGCGTAAGCCGCACCTCACCTGGTGCGGCAGCGCGCGCGGCGCAGACCCCTAACCACGCGCAAACAGTGACGATCTTAAGGGGCGGCGAATTAAAGCAAAATGAAAGGGATCGAAAGACCTGAGGATAAAAACAGGCGAAATGCCTGTCTCTTCTGGCAGGCCACAGCAAAATCACAAGTATATATCCCGCCTGTTCCGTAGTTAAGGAGGTTGGTTAATTTATTATTTTCATAGAATTGCGTTTATTTTCCAACTGTGCTAGGATAGATAAAGTTGTACTTAAGTGTCGCCAGTTAAAAAAGAGCAGCATGACTGGGATCGCGACAGGGGGCTATTCGGGCGCGGGCCGCCTGCCCGGACACCTCGCCACAGCGGCGCTGGCGTCCGGCGACGGGCCGCTTATCGATCTGAAGCCGCTCCAGCGGAGCGAGGCCCTGCGCTGGCCGCGGCCCGAGGCCCGGCTGCGCGAACGGCCTCCGTTTCCCGGCGAAAGCGATCCCAGGAGGACACCTGCCGCCGAAGCGCGCGCCGCGCAGCCTGCGACACGACAGCCGGAGCTCTCGCCACACGCCGCCACGCGCTTCGTGGTGCAGCTTCTCGGGCAGGCCGACTCCGAAGCCCAGCCACCACTCGCCCAGCATCGGGACGGAGCGCGCCTCACCTGCGACGCCTATCGGCGCGCCGGCGGCGAGCCGCCGGCCGATTGCGAGAGCGCCCAGGTGTTCCGGATCGCGGTCTGACGCGGCCGAGGCCGCAGCGAGTCTATCGCAGCGGCATTCGGGCGACGCAGCTACTAGTGTGGTGGCTCGGAAGTTCTCTCTCTTGCCTGCCGCGAGTCCGTAAGAGAACTTCCGAACCGAACCACACTAGATTCATAGACTTGCTAGTGTCCTTCGAATCCGAAGCTCGCTACGGAGCGTGCCGCGAAATCGAGCGAATTTCGGATTCGGGACACTAAAGCGCTATCCGTTCGGATCGAATCGGCGCTGCGCTCCTCATGCTGAGCTTGTCGAAGCATGAGCTTGTCGAAGCATGAGGGCAGTATCGGTGACTACAATTGAATGGATTGTGCTCTAGCGGGCGGCGAAAAAGACGCGGGCGTGAGCGTTTGGCGCGCCCGCCGCCTCTCGTTTCTGAAGCGAAGAGAGGGAAACCGACGCAGATGCATCTTCTGCTCCCTTTCCTCCCTGATCTTTGGACCGGAGAGATGGTGGACGCCCGTTCGGGGACATGGTGGACGGGTTGGCTCATGGTGCGTCGGCCAGGTGTGCCTGGTGGAAGTACCGCATAGCCTCTTGACATTAGGGCAATTGCCCTGATAGGCTGGCTGTTCCGGCGAAAGTGGCTGGGCGGGTCCGCATGATGGCCTGCGTTCGCGAACGAGGAGCCCGCGATGAACGGCCAAGCCCTTGAAGTAAATGAGTTACCGCAGCGCGCCAGGCGGCTGTCGGGCGGCCGCTTGGCCGGCACCGTCTGCCGGGCCTTTTGGGAGGGGCCCCTTGACGAT
>JBOHKJ010000168.1:0-7149 GCA_050728975.1 Kiloniellales bacterium
GCGCGGAACTGTAGGAAAGCCCCCAAAGCCCGCTGTTCGTAGCGCCCACGCCACAGGTGTGGCAAATTTGCTAGGTCGTTGGGGAACATTGGAATAGTCACGCCCATCGCGTTGACAGTGCGCCGGATATCAGGCTAAGACACAAACCGTTTCACAGGACTGAGTTGGCTTTGCCCGGGGGACTCGGGCAGCCGGAACCACTGGGGTAGGACTTTAAAAGCGGGGGCAAAAGTATGCGCTGGTCGCTAAAGCGTCGGTCTTCCGGTTGGAAGACCGCAATTCTCGCGAGCGCGCTGGTTTTTCCAGGCGTTACCGCCGCTCAAGCGTTGACGCTGACGGAAGCTGTCGAACTGGCCATCCAGACCAATCCGAACATCGGCATCGTCGCGGCCAACCGCGAAGCGGTTGACGAAGAGCTGACGCAGGCTCGCGGCCTCTATCTGCCGCAGGTGGATCTTGCGGCGGGGATTGGCAAGGAGCGCACGAACGACGTTGGCACACGGGCGGACGTTGACAACGAGGACGCTCTGACGCTCACCCGTCAGGAGTTTTCGGTCACCCTCCAGCAGCGGCTCTTCGACGGCTTCGAGGCGAGCAACACGGTCGAGCGCGAGAAGTCGCGCATCGAGTCGGCGGCACGTCGTGTTCACGAGAACTCGGAGGTGCTGGCTCTCGACGTAATCGGCGCCTACATGGAAGTGCTGCGGCAGCGCGAGTTGGTGCGTCTGGCCGAAGAGAACCTCGGCGTCCACCAACAGATCCTTGGCTCTCTGGAACAGCGCCTCCGCGGTGGCGCCGGCAGCACCGCGGATGTTGCCCAGACCAATGCACGTATCTCGCGGTCCCGGGCCACTGTGACGCAGACCCTTCAAGATCTGCGTGTCGCCGAGACGATCTTCACCCGTATCATCGGCCAGTTCCCCGACAGCTTGTCGGCTCCGGACTTCCCGAGCGGTGTGCTGCCGGGGGATCTCGACTCGGCCGTGGACATGGCCGGCAAAGGCAACCTGACGAAGAAGATCTTCGACGCAGACGTGCGGACTGCGGAGGCCGAAGTCGACCTCTCGGAGGCGCCCTTCTACCCGAGCATCAACATCGAGGCCGAGTCGGTTTACAACGATGGCCGTGATGCGATCGACACTTACGAGTTTAACAATCAGGTGATGCTGCGCCTGAGTTGGAACCTGTTCCGGGGCGGAATCGACCGTGCCAACCGTCAGGAGCAGCTGGCGCGCCTGCGGGAGAGCAAGAACCGCCGTCTGGCGGCCTTCCTTGATGCCGAGCAGGAGATGCGTACCTCGTGGTTCGAGCTCGAATCGGCTCGGCAGCAGGTTGAGGACTATACCAGTGCGGTGCAGTTCAACACCGAGACCCGAAACTCCTACTCGCAGCAGTTCGAGGTTGCGCAGCGCACGCTACTCGACGTGCTCGACGCCGAGAACGAGCTCTTCGTCTCGCGCGGTCAGCTGGTGACGGCACAGACCAACGAGGTGCTAGCTTCCTACCGCGTGCTTGCGGTGGCGGGACAGCTCTTGCCGACGCTGGGCGTTTCGGCGCCGGAGCAGGCAGTGGTCAACATTCCTTCGTGGGGTGCCGACCTGATCCGCTAGTCCGCGGGCGCGATCCCCGGATCGCGCGAACTGACGCAGACGGCGCTCGCCCCCAGGGGCGGGCGCCGTTCGCTTTTTGGCCTTGGCTGCAACCGACGGTGTCCCTACGAACTGAGACAAGCCTTTGACAATTCTCATGATTTTCTCTCGGTATTTTATAAGCATTTGATCTTTTGGGGCTCTGGGCGCTATGCTTCCTTATCGAGTGGCTTGGTGGCCCCAGGCTTGATAGCAAGTGTCGCCGAAGATGAGCGCGGACCAGAACAACACGGACAAGCCGGAATTGCAGCCCGGGGGCGACGGGTTCGTCGTGTCCACGATCCCGACGATCGCGCCGGCGGATGCTGCCACCATTGAACTGGTCCCGAGCGACCTGGACGCAGCGGCAGTGGACGATTCGCTGGTGTTGGAGCTAACCGACCTGCTGCCCGATGCCGCCGGCGAAGTTGTACTGTTCTTCGGCGACGGACTGCCAATCAATCTGCGGACCGATGAGGCGATCACCGGAACCGGTATTGCCGATAGCCATGTGACGGCAACCGGTGTCGACGTGACTGGACTGCACTTTTACTCATTCGAGAGTGGCATTACGGTCTACAGCCTTTCGGACGTATTGATCGTGCAGGGCAGCGAGCACGCCTGAGCAGTGGCCGACCTGTTCAGGGTCCGGCCTTTCACCGAAACGACAAGGCAGGGAAGGCTCTGGAACCTTGATCCGGTTCCGTTCGATCGCGTTCCGTTCCTGCAGGTGATCCGGAAAAATGGCTTCCACTTTTCCGAAAAGACGGTGCTCAATCTGTCGAATCTTGCTTTAGCGCCTATTTTAAACGGGAAGTGCCCGTGCCTGCGCAATTGCGGGGCGCGTGATCGCCTCCCCGATTAACTTCGGCGCGCCGGAGCCGAGCCACATCACCGCGAAGAAGTCGAGGCCGTCGGGCGAGCGCAATCCGATCATATGGGCCTGTGCGGCGAGCACCCGGCCGGGCGCCACATAAAGCACGCGCGCCTCGGCGCGCGACTCCTTGCCAGCCACCATGTCGAGCCAGAGCTCGTTCAAGGATCGTTTGGTCCGGACCTGGATGACCGCGGTTAAATCGGCGCCGACCAATGTTTCGGGATCCAGCCCGACCCAGGCGGAGAAGGCCGTGTTAAAAGACAGGATGGTGCGAAAGCGCGACAGCAGCAGCCCCGGCGTGAAGCTGCTGGCAATCAATTCGCCGAGGCTAGCATGGCTCGCCTTGTAGGCGGTGGCGACCAGTGCGCGTTCGGCCTGCGTCATGCAATAAACGCGCAGATAGGAGGAAAAATTGCTGCCCCGAAACCCGGTGGCGAGCTCGGCGACGAAACGCCCGAGGCGCAAGCCCCGACGCTCGGCCAGCGTCTCGAGCGTGCGCCAGAAGATTGGCTCGAGCCGGATCGAATAACGGCGGTTGCGGTGCTGGACGATGCGCGGACGGGGCGCCTGGTCGCGGATGCGAATCGGGGTTGGCGGAGTCGCCATGGCGCACTTGGGCTCTGTGTTTCAGCGGCTTGGGCCGCTTTTGGTGTCGGGTTGCTCGCTTAACAGACTCATACAGTATTATGCTGGATCATGCAACTCGCGGCAGGCCGGCCCGGCGGTCAGCCTCAAGGCAGCATCACCTCGTCGCCATCGCTTACGATGCCGCCCAGATCCGCTAGCCGGCTGCGCAGCTCGTAACGCCGGGCGATCTTCTCCTGGGCTGCTTTGGGCAGGTCGGTCAGCATGATGACCCGCTTGTCGATCAAGGCCGCGATCAGGTCCTCCAGCACCCGGACAAAGGCGAGGTCGGCGAGCAGGAACTCGCTCTCGATGCGCCGATCGGCGTCGCCTCCGGTAAGGAAGGCGGTCAGGTCCGGATCCCCCGGCTCGACGCGCTCGCGCGCGTCGTCGTTGGGCCGGTCATGGACCTGAACGATCCGCCCGTTCTCGTCGCGCCCGATATAGGGCATGGTGATGGCTCCGCGGCGCTGGGATTCCAGGCGAAACGCTAGGCGTCCGAGGTTAAGGATAGGTAACCGCCGGCCGGCCCTCGACGGGTCGCAGACCCTTGTCGCTGGAGCCGATAGGGCGGTCCCTGGCAGTTTGCAGCGGTGCCCCAGGATGGGCAGATAGAGCCGCCTCGGGCCGCTACGGGAAGCAGGAAGGAAAGGCTGTAAATGTTCGAGCTGACCGAAGGACAGCGAACGCTGCAGGCCACAGCGCGGGCGCTGGCGCGCGACGGGATCGCTGCGCGGGCTGCGGAAATCGATCGCAGCGAAGCCTATCCCTGGGACAATGTCGCCGCGCTGACCGACGCCGGATTCATGGGCATGACCATACCCGCGGCCTACGGCGGCCGCGGGCTCGGCTATCTGGACGCGGTCCTGGTCATTGAGCAGATGGCCATGGTGTGCGGCGTGACGGCCCGAATCGTGGTCGAGGGCAACATGGGGGCGATCGGCGCGGTGATGCGCTACGGCAGCGAGCCGCAGAAGCGTCTGGCCGCCGACCTGGTGCTGGCCGGGGATAAGCCAGCCATCTGCATTACCGAACCGGAGGCGGGGAGCGCTGCCAGCGAAATGACGACCCGCGCCGAGAAGCTTGGCGATCGCTATGTCATCAACGGCAAGAAGCACTGGATCACCGGCGGCGGGATCTCGCGACTTCATCTGATCTTCGCCCGGGTCTTCGAGAATGGCGAGGAACGGGGCATCGGCGGCTTCCTTGCCATCAGGGATCGGGCACCCGGCCTCAAGCTCGGCAAGCGCGAGCGGGCGATGGGATTGCGCGGTCTACCAGAAACCGAGATCGTTTTCGAGGACCTGGAGGTTCCGGCCGAAATGGCGTTGATACCGCCGGAAGGGCTCGAGCGTGGCTTCGCCACACTCATGAAGGCTTATAATGCCCAACGTGTCGGCGCGGCGACGGTGGCGCTGGGCATTGCCGAAGGGGCATACGAACTGGCGCTCGACTACGCCGGCAGGCGCCAGCAATTCGGGCGCCCGATTGCGGAGTTCCAGGGCTTGCAGTGGATGCTGGCCGATATGTCGATCGGGCTCGCCGCAGCCCAGGCCCTGGTCTATCGTGCCGCTGCCAGTGGCATCGAGTTTCCCGATGCGCTCGCGGCTGCGCAGGCCAAGGTGCTGGCCTCCGAAACCGCGATCAAGGTCACCAACGATGCCCTCCAGGTTTTTGGGGCGACCGGCTATTCGCGCGAGCTGCCGCTGGAGCGTATGGTGCGCGACGCGCGCATGTTCACTATCGGCGGCGGCACCGCGCAGATCCTGCGCACTGTCATCGCTTCGCGGATTCTGGATCGCAAGCTGCCCCAGACCCGCGACGGTTATCTCGGATTGGCGGGAGCAGAGGCCGGCGTCAAAGCGCGCGACGGCCGGCGGCGCGCATAACGCGCAAAGCGTAACGTTGGGCTGAATTCAGTCAGCATCTAATAGCTTATTGAAATTACACGTATATAACAATGCGCGCTGCGTGGCGGCTGTTCAGGGCGATTTTGTGCGGCGCGCCGGTTGATTCCCGCGCTCATCGGTCGACGTCCAACCCTCCACAAGGGTCTAACAGGTTCAGATAAGAGTCAGCCAAGCGGGTGCCGGTGCCCTGTTAGCCGAAATGCTGGCGATGCCAAGCCCAAGCGTCGCCGATTTGTCGCTCGAGACTCGAACGGGTCGGCTTCCAGCCGAGCACGCTGGACGCACGTGCGATATCGCTGACCAGGGCCGATGGATCGCCAGTCCGGCGGGGGCCTATCGAATGGGGAACTTTCCGGCCCGCGAGCTGCTCTGCTGCTCGAATCACCTGCCGAACAGATCGGCCCTCTCCGCCGCCCAGATTGAAAGTCGCAAATCGTTCGGCGTCGCTCGCCCGATCGAGCGCCAAGACATGGGCCTCCGCCAGATCCGTAACATGGATATAGTCGCGGATGCAGGTGCCGTCTGCCGTGGGATAGTCATCGCCGTATATGGTGAGGCTCGTCGACCGGCCATCGACGGCGGCCAGCAGAAGCGGAATGAGGTGGGTCTCCGGGTCGTGGACTTCGCCGATACCTGCCGCGTGGTCCGCGCCGGCGACGTTGAAATAACGCAGCGCGGTAACCCGAAAATCGTACGCGGAGGCATAGTCGGCAAGGGCCTGCTCGATCATCAGCTTGGAGCGGCCGTAGGGGTTGATGGGGCAAAGCGGGTGCGTCTCTGGAATCGGCACCGTATTGGGCGTCCCATAAACCGCGGCAGTGCTGGAATAGACTAGGCGGGACATGCCAGCGGCGCGCAACGCTTCCAAGAGCGAGAGCGTGCCAGCCACATTGTTGCCGTAGTACTTCCCGGGATCGGTTACCGATTCTCCGGCGGCAATGTGGGCCGCGAAGTGCATTGCAGCGACCGGCTTGTAGCGGAGGAGGACTTGGCCGAGACGCTCCCTATCGGCAATATCGCCGCGTTCCAATGGCCCCCATTTGACGGCCCATTCGTGCCCAGAAACGAGGCTGTCGTAGGTGATTGGCAGGTATCCGGCGTCGAAAAGCGCCTTGCAGGCGTGGCTGCCGATATAGCCGGCGCCCCCTGTCACAAGTACGGCTGTCCGCGACCCCGGATTCGATCTAGCTGGCAAGCCTGCGCACCTCGTGGTGAATAGCCTTCTCGTAGGCGGTCTGATATCGATGGATCACGAGTTGACCTCAGCCTCGATCGCGTCACCCTGTATCTCCTGGCCGCTGGGCAGGCACCCTAGTATGAGCTTGCGGGGCATTCAAGAAACTCTGCGGTGACTGGCGGGAACGCCCACCTATTCGATCAGTCGGCCGCGTCATCAGTGTCATGGCGTCACGCGGTCAACGACGCAATCGGGCAAGCTCTGGTATGACCGCGGTCGATGGCTGCTTCCTGGAGAGTCAGCGCTCGATGCGTTGCGGAGTGTGGAACACGCTGGGCGCACGAGGAGGCATAAAGCGGCGACACTGCGCGAGCGCCGGACTGCTCGCGCAGCTTTTGCTATGCCGTAGGATAGCGATTGCACCGGTATGTCCGGAAGGATGAGGCGCCATAGCAATCATACAAACGGCGATCACAGTGGCGAGTCGAAGCGCTAGACGACGCGACGGTTTCAGAGTCACATGTCGATTGTTACCCCTGTCAACGCGTCACCCGAAAAAAATCGCCCACAGCTGCTCGCAGGGCACATCGCAACCATCTTGGGTAACCATTTGACTTGGTTCGCTTTTTCGCGACGCAATGTCGACGCCAAAATTGACTGGGTGTCCTAATTTTGCTATACTATTGAATAAGGCCGGCCTCTGAATCGGCTGGAGCATAAGATCATGGCGCGAGCAGAAGCCCGATAAGAAACGATCTCCATGTGGCGTTAAGCTGTTTGCTTTTGCTGCCTTTTTGGCGGCAGGAGTCGTGCAGATAGTGGAAATGCGCCACGGTTCGCCGCGATGGCAGCAATCGTTGCCGAGTTAAGAATGGCGGTTAACGGTAGGGGCGTGAAATGAGCACGGTGCAAGGAACGCGAGCAGGAGACAGA
>JBOHKJ010000169.1:0-1631 GCA_050728975.1 Kiloniellales bacterium
TCTTGGGTCCGCACCATAGATCCAACGCACCATAAATCCGCTGTTTCCTGCCCAAGCTGGCTCGCGGGCCCGATAGCGCCTAACCTCGCCGCCACGAATCGCTGAGCCACGAATCGCTGAGCCACCAACTGGGGCCCTGGGACAAGCGGAGACGGCATGACGGCGACGGCTTTCGAGGGGCGCGGTGCCGGCAGCGGCGTCGGGCCGGGCGCCGCTTGGGCTTGGTGCCTCTACGACTGGGCGAACTCCGCCTATCCGACCGTGATCGTGACCTTCGTTTTCTCCGCCTACTTCGCCCGCGGAGTTGCCGAGACGCCGGAGTTCGGCACGGTGCTGTGGGGCAATGCCATCTCGCTCTCCGCGCTCGCGGTCGCGCTGCTGGCACCGGTCCTGGGCGCGATCGCCGACCAGGGCGGGCGGCGCAAGCCCTGGATGGCCGCCTTCACGGCGACCGCGGTCGCGGCCAGCGCCGCTCTGTGGTGGATCGAGCCCCGGCCCGAGTTGGCGCTCCTCGCGCTGCTGCTGATCGGGCTCGGCAACTTCGGCTTCGAGTTCGGCGCGGCCTTCTACAACGCCATGCTCCCGGACATCGCCGGGCCGGCGCGGATCGGGCGGCTCTCCGGCTGGGCCTGGGCGCTTGGCTATGCCGGCGGGCTCGGCTGTCTCGCGCTCGCGCTGCTGCTGTTCGTCCTGCCGGAAGCGCCGCTCTTCGGCCTCGAGCGCGGCGCGGCGGAAGAGGTGCGGGCAACCGGGCCGCTGGTGGCGCTCTGGATGGCGCTCTTCTCGCTGCCGCTGTTCCTCTTCGTGCCCGACCGGCCGCGCACGGCGCTGCCGCTCGCCAGCGCCGTCAAGCTCGGCCTCGCCACGCTGTTGCAAACGCTGCGCCACCTCGGCCGCTACCCCGGGCTGCTGCGCTTCCTGATCGCGCGGATGATCTACACCGACGGGCTCAACACGCTGTTCGCCTTCGGCGGCCTCTACGCCGCCGGGACCTTCGGCATGGAGTTCGAAGAGATCCTGGTCTTCGGCATCCTGCTCAACGTCGCCTCGGGCCTCGGCGCCTTCGGCTTCGCCTGGATCGACGACTGGATCGGTCCCAAGCCGACCATCCTGATCGCGCTCGCCGCGCTCGCAGCGCTCGGTCTCGCCATCCTGCTGATCGAGGACAAGATCTGGTTCACGCTCGCCGGCTGCGGCATCGGCCTCTTTCTCGGGCCGGCACAGGCGGCGAGCCGCTCGCTGATGGCGCGGCTCGCGCCGCGCGAATACATGACCGAGATGTTCGGCCTCTACGCGCTCTCGGGCAAGGCGACCGCTTTCGTCGGCCCGGCGCTAGTCGGCTGGGTCACCTACCTCGCCGGCAGCCAGCGCCTCGGCATGGCGACCATCCTCGCCTTCTTCTTGGTCGGCATGGTCTTGCTGTGGCCCTTGAAGGCGCCGCGCTGAGCGCGGCTGTCAGCGCTAGAGCACAATCCGTTCGATTGTAGTCACCGATACTGCCCTCATGCTTCGACAAGCTCATGCTTCGACAAGCTCAGCATGAGGGCTTCCACTTCGCTCCTCGTCCTGAGCCTGTCGAAGGATGAGGAGCGCAGCGCCAATTCGATCCGAACGGATAGCGCTCTAGCTTC
>JBOHKJ010000170.1:0-2034 GCA_050728975.1 Kiloniellales bacterium
CGTCATCACTGTGGGCGATCCGGCCAACGCCTGAATTGCCAACTTGGTCTTCGAGCGGCTCGCGCTGGTTCCGACGTGCCAATCTACAATCGAGCTTCGGCCGCCAGAGTGCTGTGGCCCCTCACCAGCCATTCTAACACGACAATCCACCCCCTACACCAACCGCGACTGCACCACGGCCGCTTCGATGAACGACTTGAAGAGCGGGTGCGGCTCGTGGGGCCGCGACTTGAGCTCCGGATGGAACTGCACGCCGACGAACCAGGGGTGCTCCGATAGCTCGACGATCTCGGGCAGCTCGCCGTCGGGTGACAAGCCGGCGAAGCGCAGGCCCGCCTTCTCCAGCACCTCGCGGTAATTGATGTTCACCTCGTAGCGGTGGCGGTGGCGCTCGGAGATCTCGCCGTTGCCGTTGTAGATCTCCGCCGCCCTGGTCCCCGGCGTCAAAATGCAGGGATAGGCGCCGAGCCGCATGGTGCCGCCCTTCTCGCTGTCGACGTTGCGGCGCTCCACCTGGTTGCCGCGCGCCCACTCGGTGAGGAGACCGACCACCGGGTCCTCGCAAGCGCCGAACTCGGTCGAGCCGGCGCCCCCGATGCCGGCCAGCGCGCGCGCCGCCTCGATCACCGCCATCTGCATGCCGAAGCAGATGCCGAAGAAGGGCACCTTGCGCTCGCGGGCGAACTGCACCGCGGCGATCTTGCCGCCGCTGCCGCGCTCGCCGAAGCCGCCCGGCACCAGGATGCCGTGCACGTCCTCCAGCTCCTGGGCAGCACCACCGTTCTCGAAGATCTCGGAATCGAGCCAGTTGATCCTGACCTTGACGTTGTTGGCGATGCCGCCGTGGGTCAGCGCCTCGGCCAGCGACTTGTAGGAATCGAGCAGGGTCGTGTACTTGCCGACCACGCCGATCGCGACCTCGCCGTCGGGATGGCGGATGCGATTCACCACCCGGTCCCAGGATTCGAGATCGGGCTCGCGCGGCGCCAAGCCGAAGTGGCGGCAGACCTCGCCGTCCAGCCCCTCCTCGTGATAGGCGCGCGGGACGGCGTAGATGGTGTCGACGTCGAGCGCCTGGATCACCGCCTCGGGGCGCACGTTGCAGAACAGCGCGATCTTGCGCCGCGCGTCCTGGGAGATGGGATGCTCGGTGCGGCACACCAGGATGTCGGCCTTGATGCCGACGCTCTGCAATTCCTTCACCGAATGCTGGGTCGGCTTGGTCTTGAGCTCGCCGGCCGAGGCGAGATAGGGCACCAGCGTCAAATGAACGAACACGCTGCGCTCGCGCCCCAGCTCGTTGCCGAGCTGGCGGATCGCCTCCAGGAACGGCAGGCCCTCGATGTCGCCCACCGTGCCGCCGATCTCGCAGACCACGAAATCCTCGTCGCTGACGGAATCGAGAACGAAATCCTTGATCGCGTCGGTGACGTGGGGAATGACCTGCACGGTGGCGCCGAGATAGTCGCCGCGCCGCTCCTTCGCCAGCACCGTCGAATAGATCTGTCCGGCGGAGACGCTGTCGCTGCGGCGCGCGGCGACGCCGGTGAAGCGCTCGTAATGCCCGAGGTCGAGATCGGTTTCCGCGCCGTCGTCGGTGACGAAGACCTCGCCGTGCTGGTACGGCGACATGGTCCCCGGATCGACGTTGAGATAGGGGTCGAGCTTGCGCAGGCGGACCTTGAAGCCGCGGGCCTGGAGCAGCGCGCCGAGCGCGGCCGAGGTCAGGCCCTTGCCCAATGACGAGGTGACACCCCCGGTGATGAAAATGAACCGCGTCATGGAAGACGACTATCCCCGGAACGGAATGGCACAGCAAGCGGGCCGGGCCGGAAGGCCGCAGGACGGGCGCGCGAGCGCGCGCGGGGCCGGCGGCTTCGATGCGGAGACGGGACGACTCGGAGGAGCGGGCGATTCTCGCGCGCCCGCGCGGTCACTGCAGCGGCACGCTCGGCTCGCCCGGCGCGCTGTCGCTTCCGGTGCTGCCGGAGGAGCCGGATCCGCCGGGCGCCAGCGGCACGCTCGGGGTGTCGC
>JBOHKJ010000171.1:0-1986 GCA_050728975.1 Kiloniellales bacterium
CCCCTGGCGCGCTTCGCCCTCGCGCGCCTTCACCGTCTCGGGCATCTCGATCAGGTCCGAGGGCTTGCCCTTCTGGTAGCGGTAGGCGCGCTCGCTCACCAGGTCGACGAAGCCGGTGATCTGCTCGCCGTCGCGGATCGGCACCTGGCGCAGCACCAGGGGCTTTGCCGAATGAGCCTGGATTGCCTCCAGGATCTCGCGAACCGGGGCCGCGGCGCGATCCATCTTGTTGATGAAGATGACGTGCGGGATCTGGTAAGTGTCGAGAAAGCGCAGAAGCGGCGCCAGGTTCGCCGCTTTCACCGGATCGGGCTCGGCCACCACCACGGCGATGTCGGCCGCCATCAGCGACACGCGGGCGTCCTGCGCCAGCTCGATCGAGCCGGGACAGTCGATCAGGAACCACTCTTCTTCGAGATAGCGGCAGTAGGCGAAATTGGGCTCGACGCTCATCTGCCGGGCGCGCGCTTCCGGAGAGGCGTCGCCCAGCGTGCTGCCCTCGGCGATCGACCCCTTGCGCGGCACCGCACCGGCAGCGAACAGGAGGGCTTCGAGCAGCGTCGTCTTGCCCGCTGTATAGGGCCCCACGACGACGGCGCAGCGGGCCGGCGCGACCGGTTTTATTGCCATGACGTTCTCCCGGGGCACGCTTCCTATTGCTTGCGGCGCGGCGGCGGGTGGCGCCCCAACCCGACGGCGCTCCTCTGGCTCTTATGTTTTCAAACTCGGGGGGGCTTGGGCAACAGAAAAGGCGTTAAGGTGCCGCGGCCGAAGCGGTGCAACAGCACGCAATGCATAGGATTTCGGGCTTTCGCGCGGCGGCGGCCCGCGCCTTGCGATGGTTAAGCCTGCTGGCTCAGACCAGCGCTTCGCAGGCCCGCCTGATGCGCTTGCAGGCCTCCTCCAGCGCCGCCGTCGAGGTGGCGTAGGAGATGCGGAAATAGGGCGACAGGCCGAAGGCCTCGCCCTGCACCACAGCCACGCCCTCGGCCTCCAGCAGATAGGTGACGAAGTCGCCGTCGGTCTCGATCCGCTTGCCGCCCGGCGTCGTCTTGCCGATCGCCCCGGTGCAGGAAGGATAGACGTAGAAGGCGCCCTCGGGCGTGTGGCAGGTGAGGCCCGGGCACTGGTTGAGTAGCCCCACCACCAGGTCGCGGCGCGCCTTGAAGCTCTGGTTTCGCTCGGCGATGAAATCCTGGGGGCCGTTCAAGGCCTCGACCGCCGCCGCTTGGCTGATCGAGGAGGGATTGGTGGTCGACTGCGACTGGATCTTCGCCATCGCCTTGATCAGCTCGACCGGGCCGGCGCCGAAGCCGATTCGCCAGCCGGTCATGGCGTAGGCCTTGGAAACGCCGTTCATGGTGAGCGTGCGGTCGTAGAGCGCGGGCTCGATCTCGGCCGGCGTGCCGAACTCGAAGCCGTCGTAGACCAGCTTCTCGTACATGTCGTCGGTCAGCACCCAGACCTGGGGATGGCGCTTCAGCACGTCGGTTAGCGCCTTGAGCTCGGCGCGGCTGTAGGCAGCGCCGGTGGGATTGGAGGGCGAGTTGAGGATTAGCCAGCGGGTCCGGGGCGTGATCGCCGCCTCCAGCTCCTCCGGCTGCATCTTGAAGCCGTGATTCTCGCCGCAGGGCACCGCCACCGGCACGCCCTCGGCGAGCAGTGCGATGTCCGGATAGGAGACCCAGTAGGGCGCGGGAACGATCACCTCGTCGCCGGGATTCACCGTCGCCATCAAGGCGTTGTAGAGCACCTGCTTGCCCCCGGTGCCGACCGTGATCTGCTCCGGCCAGTAGTCGAGGCCGTGGTCGCGCTTCATCTTGGCGACGACCGCGCGCTTCAGCTCGGGCGTGCCGTCGACGTCGGTGTACTTGGTGTCGCCGCGCTCGATGGCGGCGATCGCCGCGCGCTTGATGTTGTCCGGCGTGTCGAAGTCCGGCTCGCCGGCGCCCAGGCCGATGACGTCGCGCCCCGCCGCCTTCAGCT
>JBOHKJ010000172.1:0-3048 GCA_050728975.1 Kiloniellales bacterium
ACCTGCGCGACTACCGCGATCTCATCAGGCTCGCGCAGCATTTCAATTGCATCCACATGCTCGGCAACCAGGTCTGCGCGCCGGTCGAACTGCCGGCCAATTCGCGCCACCTCGACACCTACTTCGCCAATCTGACCCTGACTGACAAGGCGTTCCACGTCTCGGCGATCGGCCGGGGCAGGGCGCTCGATGGGGTCAGGATGATGGCGATCTCGCGCGGGCTGACGCTGGACGAACTGGCGCGCGATCCCGGCGTCACCACCGTCATCTCCGTCAATTCCCCTCGCCGCTACGACGAGTTCATGTCGGAAGGGCTGATGGCGATGGCCGAACACGGCCAGTCGGTCGCCGTCACGCCGTTCACGCTGATGGGCGCGATGAGCCCGGTGACGCTTGCCGGTGCGCTGGCGCAGCAGAACGCCGAAGCGCTGTTCGGCATCGTGCTGGTGCAGCTCGCCAAGGCCGGCGCGCCGGTGATCTACGGCGGCTTCACCTCCAACGTCGACATGAAATCGGGGGCGCCGGCCTTCGGCACCCCGGAATACACCAAGGCGACGCTGGCCGGCGGACAGCTCGCACGGCGCTACCGCCTGCCGTACCGCTCCTCCAACGTCAACGCGTCGAATGCGGTCGACGCGCAAGCCGCCTACGAATCGCAGATGGCGCTGTGGGGCTGCGTGATGGGTGGCGCCAACATGATCTACCACGGCGCCGGCTGGCTGGAGGGCGGGCTCTGCGCCTCCTTCGAAAAGATCGTGCTCGACGCCGAGATGCTGCAGATGATGAGCGAGGTCCTGAAGCCGCTCGAGGTGAGCGAGGAGACGCTGGCGCTCGACGCGATCCGCGAGGTCGGGCCGGGCGGGCATTTCTTCGGCGCGGCGCATACGCTGGCGCGCTACGAGACCGCCTTCTATGCGCCGCTGCTCTCCGACTGGCGCAACTTCGAGAGCTGGCAGGAGGCCGGCTCGCCCGACACGACCCAGCGCGCCAACAAGCTGTGGAAGCAGCTGCTCGCCGATTACGTCCCGCCGCCGCTCGCACCCGAGCGCGCGGAAGCCATCGACGCCTACGTCGCGCGGCGCAAGGAAGAGATCGGCAAGCGCGCGGCGTGAGGGAGGCCGCTAGCTTTCCTCGGGCCCCTCGATGGGGGCGCCGGCAGCGCGCCAGGCGGCAAAGCCGCCGATCAGGTTCGCGACCTCTCCGAAGCCCATGTCCTTGAGCGTCTTGCCGGCAAGCGTGGAGCGGGCGCCCGAGCCACAGTAGACGACGACTCGCTTGCCGCGCTCGAGCGCCAGATCGTGTCCCGGGCTCTCGGGATCGGCCTTGAACTCGAGGAAGCCGCGCGAGGCATGAAGCGCGCCGGGAATGCGGCCGCTCCGGTCAAGCTCCGCGCCCTCGCGCACGTCGAGGAAGATGACCGAGGGATCGCCGAGCAGCGCCTGGGCCTCTTCGACCGAGATCCGGTCGATGGCCGCGTTGGCCTCGGCCATCATCTGCTTGGAGCCCTTGGCCATGGGCGGGATCTCCTGAATTCGGCGATAAGGACGCGCGGCCTTCGCGCGAGACACAATCCTGCGCTAGAATCGGCCGTTCGCCAAGGCGGCGCCGAGCGACGCTGGGAGAAGGAGGAAAGGCATGCCGATCCGCGCCCGCATCTCGGCCCTGCTGCTGGCGACGCTCGCCGCGCTCGCCGCACTGCCGGCGCTCGCCCAGGGCACGCTCACCATCGGCATCACGCAGTTCCCCTCGAACTTCCATCCCAACATCGATTCCATGATGGCGAAGAGCTACGTGCTCGCCATGACCCAGCGGCCCTTCACCACCTACGACCCCGAGTGGGAGCTGATCTGCATGCTGTGCGAGACCCTGCCGAGCTTCGAAAACGGTCTCGCCGAACGCGAGCCGCTGGCGCCCGGCACCGGCCCCGAAGGAATCACCGAGGGCATCGCCGCGACCTACACGATCCGCGAGGGCGCGACCTGGGGCGACGGCACGCCGGTCACCACCCGCGACGTGCTCTTCACCTACGAGGTCGGCCGCCATCCGCAGTCGGGCATCTCCAACGCCGAGATGTATCGCCGCATCCTCTCGATCGACGTGCTCGACGAGCGGACCTTCGTGATGCACGGCGACCGGGTCGACTTCAACTATGCCGCAATCAACGACTTCCATCTCATTCCCGAGCACATCGAACGGCCGATCTTCGAGGCCGATCCGGCGGAGTACCGCAACCGCACCGCCTTCGACCGCGATCCGACCAACCCCGGGCTCGCCTTCGGCCCCTACCGCATCGCCGAGGTGGTCACCGGCGCGCGCATCGAGCTGGTGCCGAACCCGACCTGGTGGGGCCGGCCGCCGGCCTTCGAGCGGGTCGTCGTCAAGACGATCGAGAACACCGCGGCGCTGGAGGCGAACCTGCTGTCGGGCGAGATCGACATGATCGCCGGCGAGCTGGGCCTCAGCCTCGACCAGGCGATCGCGCTGGAGAAGCGTCACGGCGACACGTACCGCATCGCCTACAAGAGCAGCATCCTCTACGAGCACATCGACCTGATGCTCGACAACCCGATCCTGGCCGACAAGCGGGTGCGCAAGGCGCTGGTCCATGCGCTCAACCGCGAGGCGATCTCCCAGCGCCTCTTCGAGGGGCGACAGGAGGTCGCCCACGGCAACGTCTCGCCGCTCGACTGGATCTACGACCCCACCGTTCCTCGCTACGACTACGATCCGGCGCGCGCCGCGGCGTTGCTCGAGGAGGCCGGCTGGATGCCCGGTCCCGACGGCATTCGCCGCAACGCAGCCGGCGAGAGGCTGTCGCTCGAGCTCATGACCACCGCGGGGAACCGCAGTCGCGAGCTGGTGCAGCAGGTGCTGCAGAGCCAGTGGCGCGCGGCCGGCATCGAGATCGCGGTCCGCAACGAGCCGGCGCGGGTGTTCTTCAGCGAGACCGTCTCCAAGCGCCGCTTCCCGGCGATGGCGATGTTCGCCTGGTTCTCCTCGCCGGAGAGCGTGCCCTACACCACGCTGCACTCCGACAGCATCCCGACC
>JBOHKJ010000173.1:0-13346 GCA_050728975.1 Kiloniellales bacterium
CGGCGAGCTATTGCGACGCAGCATGGCCGGCCGGCACGCCCCGACGGGTGGGGACGCTGTGCTGGGGGACGCTGTGCTGGGGATGGCGCGGGCTCGCGGCTTTCTTGTGGCAGCAGCCCGGCGATGCCACACTCCCCGCCGATTCGCCGCCGCCGATTCGCAGTTGCCGATTCGCAGCTGCCGAGGACAGCCACCGATGACCTACTGCCTCGCGATCAAGGTCCAGGAAGGGCTCGTGTGCCTCGCCGACGGACGGCTCACGGCCGGCAGCCAGGTCACCAACGCCCGCAAGCTGTCCCAACACGGCAGCGAGAATGCGCGCTTCTGCGTGATGACCTCGGGCCTCCGCTCGCTGCGCGACAAGACGATCGCCTACCTCGAGCGCGCGTTGCGAGACACCCGCTCGGCACCGGACAATATGCTGCAAGCGGTCGAGATCTACTGCCGGGCGCTCAGGCAGGTCGGCGAGGAAGACGGGGCCGCGCTCGAAAAAGCCGAGCTTCCCTTCAACCTCCACGCCATCGTAGCCGGTCGGCTCGGCGGCGACGGCACGCCGCAGGTCTTTCTGGTTTATCCCGAGGGCAACTGGATCGAGATCGACGAGCGCACGCCCTATCTCTCGATCGGCGCCACCGCCTACGGCAAGCCGATCCTGGATCGCGCGCTCAAACACGACACGCCGCTCAGGACCGCGCTCAAGCTGGCCTACCTTTCGTTCGATTCGACGCGATTCTCCTCGGCCGATGTCGGCTTTCCGATCGACCTGCTGACGCTGCCGCGCGGCGACAAGCGCTGGCGGGCGGCGCACTACGAGTATGACGACCTGATGGAGCAGCGGACCTGGTGGAACCGCCACATCACCGAATTGGCCGGCAAGATGCCCGACGGGCCCTGGCTCGACACGCTGCTGCCGCCCCCCGGGGCGCCGAGCCGCCTCAGCCTGGTCACCGACGACTGAAGCAGATCCGGGTCGGATGGAATCGCCGATAAGGCGATCCGTCGACCCGGTGGATCTGCTCTAGTCGTTAAGCGTAGAGGGGATTCACGCGATCGATTGGAGCTTCGATACGGTTCCACTCGATCGCGATCCGCTCTAGAAGAACGTGCGGTGGCCGGCGAGGCCGTTCTGTCCGACCTGCAGTTGAAAATAGAGCTGCGTATCGTTGTCGCGGGTGCGATGGCGCGCCGTACGCTTGGGCGGATGGGGCGGATTGACCGCCAGGCCGGTGTCGTCGTGGGCCAGGAGCTGCTGCGGAAACGCGAGTCCGGCGTAGTCGGGGCTGTCGTAAGTCCAGGCGTGGAACAACGTCGCGCCGTCGCGGCAGCCGCTGGCGAGCCAGTAGAACTCGTCCGAATGGAGACGCAGCCCGGCCGGCGGCGGATCGCCGAGACCGTCGCTCGTCAGCGCCGCCCGCAGACGCTCGAAATCGGCCTGGGAAAGCCGTGTCTCGGCCTTGGTCCAGCGCAAGGCCGCCAGCGGATCGTCGAGCGCGATGCGGCTGACCGGAATCCCCGAGCCGCTCTGCACTCGCGCCGTCAAGAGCGCGCCGCCCTCCGGCAATGCCCGGATTTCGTAGCTGCGAAGCTGCTCGTTGTAGCTGGCGTTCAGCACAAGACGATACTCCTCGCCGCCGCCGGCCGCGCAGCGGGCGCGCATGTCGTCGCCGTTCAGATAGCTGAACCAGGTCGCCTTCTGGGTCCAAGACTGGTCGATCCGGCCGCTGTAGGCGCAGCCGGCGAGCAGCAGAAAAAGCCCGCCGAACGCGACAATTGTCCATCCTCTCGGCTTCGTGATCATGCTCTCTCCAGGCGATTTCGGATGGCCGCAAGCCGGAACCTCACGCTTCCCGCCAAATGGCGTCGAAGCCACAGAGTTTTAACCACTTTTCAAGAGCCCAGCCATTATCCTGGACAGGAACCTAAGATTTTCGTAGAATCTCAATCGAATCAGCGCGCTATCGCGACGTGTTGAGAGCGGACCGAAGGAGAGGCAGGGGTGATCTTCGCTAACGCCGGGAACCGCCGGAGGGGATTCTTTCGTTGGCCCGCTTGGCTTGTCCTGGTTCTGCTCTCCCTGATTGTCGTTGCCGGCCCTGCCGAGGCGCGCCGCTATGCCTCGATCGTCGTCGACGTCGCCAGCGGCCAGGTGCTCTACGAGAGGCACGCCGACACCCGGGCCTATCCGGCCTCGCTCACCAAGATGATGACGCTCTACCTGATGTTCGAGGCGCTGGAGAGCGGTCGCCTGTCGTTGAAGCGCGAGCTCCCGGTTTCGGCGCGCGCCGCCGGCATGCCGCCCTCGAAGCTCGGCCTCGTCAAGGGGCAAACCATAACGGTCGAGAACGTAATCCTGGCGCTGGTCACCAAGTCGGCCAACGATGCCGCCGTGGTGGCCGCGGAAGCCCTGGCGGGCACCGAGATCGCCTTCGCGAAGGAGATGACCCGCAAGGCGCGCGAGCTGGGCATGACCCAGACCACCTTCCGCAACGCCTCGGGCCTGCCGAACCGCGCCCAGCGGTCCACGGCGCGCGACATGGCGAAGCTCGGAACGGCGCTGATCCGTCACTTTCCGAGCTACTACCACTACTTCTCGACCCCCCAATTCACCTACCGCGGCCGCACCTACAAGAACCACAACAGCCTGCTCGACGACTATCCCGGCGCCGACGGCATCAAGACCGGCTATATCCGCGCCTCGGGCTTCAATCTCGTGGCTTCCGTGGTGCGCGACGGACGGCGGATCATCGCCGTGGTGTTCGGCGGCAAGACCCCGCGCTCGCGCGATGTCCACATGGCCGACCTGCTCGACGAGGGCTTCGTCAAGGTGGCGAGCCTGCCGCCGCCGAGCTATCCGGCGCCGCCGCCGCCCAAGCCGCTCATGGTCGCCGAGCACATCGGGACCGGGAAAGCCGCCCCGGCGCCGGCGGCCCTGGCAAAGCTGCCGCAGCCCGAGGAGACAGCCGCAGGCAAGCCGGAGACGCCGGCCGAGGTCGCCGCGGATTCGCTGACCGAAGCCATCGCCCGGGTCGCCGCCGCGAAGGCGAAGTCCGACACCGGCGCCGAGGTGGCCGCGGCGATCGCCCGGGTCGCCGAAGCCACCAAGCAGCCCGAGACCAGCATCGCAGTCGCTGATCCGGATCGGACGCAGCTTGCGGCGCTGGCACCCGGCGACAACAACGACGAAGCCGAAGCCGGCGGCTCGCTCGAGCCGGCCGCCGACCCGATCAGCGGCTGGGCGATCCAGGTCGGCGCCTTCAGCGCCTGGGATTCGGCTGCCGCCATGGCGATGACCGCGGCCCGCGGCCTGCCCAAGGGCCTCGGCCTGGCGCGCCCGACGGTCGAAGAGAGCCTGGAGATGGACAAGCCTCTCTATCGCTCGCGTCTGACCGGCTTCAACGAGGCCCGGGCCCGCGCCGCCTGTCACTACCTGACGGAGCTGCACCAGCCTTGCCATGTGGTGCCGCCGGGCTGAGCCCCGCCGGAGCGAGCGGCCGGCCCTTCTAGTCGTCGTCCTTCCAGCGCCGGTGCGCCCATAGCCAGAGATCCGGCCGGCGCCGGATGTGATCTTCGAAGACACGATTGACCCGCGCCATAGTGGCAGCGATGTCGTCTGCCGGCGCGCCGCCGGTCGCGGGCTCGAGCGCGGTCACGGCGATACGGAAGCGCACGCCCTCGAGCCGCTCCACCATGGCGACGGCAATCGGCAGCCCGAGACGCGAGGCCAGGAGCGCGGGTGCGGTCGTGGTCATGGCGGGGCGGCCGAAGAAGGGGACGGCGATGCCGTCGTTCTCCTTCTGATCGACCAGCATCCCGACGTGAACGCCGTCGCGCAACAGCTGCAGCGCGGCGCGCGCGCCCTGCCCGCCCTTGGGCAGCAGGCCGCGCGGCGCGAGCGGACGGCGCAGCTCCTGAATCACCGCGTCGGCCAGCGGATTGTTCGCCGGGCGATAGAAGCTCACCTGATCGAGTCCGGCGCGCATGGCGGCCACCGCACCGAGCTCCCAATTGCCGAAGTGGGCCGAGAGCAGCAGCGCGCCCTTGCCGTCGTCGCGCAGCCGGGCGGCCACGCCGCCGGGATCGACCACGTCGACACGGCTGCGATCGCTCACCAGGTCGCCGAGATGCGGGAGCTCGCCCACCGACCGGCCGAGATTGTCCCACATCCCGACGAGAGCTCTCTTGCGCTCGGCCGCGCCGAGCTCGGGCAGCGCGCGCGCCAAATTGCGCTCGGCGACCCGATGAGCAGGCAGCCAGGGGCCTATCGTGCGCAGCAGCAGCCCGCCGAATGCGGAGGCGCGCTCGAGCGGCAGCCGGCGGAGACAGAAGAAAAGGAGTCGAAGCCCGGCCGCTTCCAAGCGATGCTGCAGTCCGCCGCGTCTGCCTGCGCGCGACGCCATGCGCGGCCCCAGCTCAGGCCTCCAGAGCCGGCGGCTCGAGTCCACTCGCTTTCAGCTGTTCGGAGAGGATGCCGAACAGGCGCTCGAGGCCGGCACGATCGAAGGCTTCGCAGCGCGCCACCAGCACGTCCTGAGTGTTGGAGGCCCGCAGCAGCCACCAGCCGTCGGCGGTCTTGACCCGCACGCCATCGATGACGTTGACCTCGGCGCCTGCCGCTTCGAGGCGCGTACGTGCGCCCTCGACGGCCGATCCCTTCAGCTCCGGCGGACAGGGGATGCGGATCTCCGGCGTGCTCACCACCGCGGGAACGGTTCGGCGAAAGGCCGACAGCGGCTCGCTCATGGCGCCGAGGATATTCAGGAGGCGAATTCCAGCGTAGATGGCGTCGTCGAAGCCATAGAAGCCATCGGAAAAGAAGATGTGTCCCGACAGCTCGCCGCCGAGCGGCGCCTTCATCTCCGCCATCTTGGCCTTGATCAGCGAATGGCCCGTCTTCCACATGACCGGTTCGCCGCCGGCTTCCGCGATAGCGTCGTAGACGACCTGGCTGGTCTTGACGTCGGCGATGATCGGAGCGCCGGGGCGGCGGCTCAGGACCTCGCGGGCGAAGATCAGCAGCAGTTGATCGCCCCACAGGATGCCGCCCATCTCATCGATCACGCCGATCCGGTCGGCGTCGCCGTCGAGCGCGATTCCGCAGTCGAGCTTCTCGCGCGCCACCGCTTCCTGGAGCTGCAGCAGATTCTTCGGCACCGTGGGATCGGGATGATGGGCGGGAAAAGTGCCGTCGATCTCGCAGTTGAGCAGGACATGGCGGCCCGGCAGGCGCGCGGCCAGCGCGGTCACGATCTCGCCGCCGGCGCCGTTTCCGGCATCCCAGCCGACCGCGAGCGGCCGGCCGCCGGCCTTGACGTCCTGCAGCAGGCGCTCGAGGTAGGCGGCGGCGATCGGCCGCTCTTCGACCTTGCCCTGCCCCTCGACGAAGTCGCCGGCCGCGGCAATCCGGCCCAGCGCCTGCACCGCTTCGCCGTAAACCGGCGCGCGGTTGCGGGTCATCTTGAAGCCGTTGTCGTCGGGCGGATTGTGCGAGCCGGTCACCATCACGCCGCCGTCCACTGGCAGCGTGTAGGCGGCGTAGGACAGCATCGGCGTCGGCCCGCGCCCGACCCGCTGGACCGCGAGTCCGGTGGATGCCAGGCCGGCGACCAAGGCCGCCTCCAGGGCCGGCGACGACAGGCGCCCGTCGTAGCCGACCGCAACCGCGGTCCCGCCGCCGCGCACCAAGGTGGTGCCGAAGGCCCGGCCCAGCGCGGCCGCGTCTGCTTCCGACAGGGTCCTGCCGACGGTTCCGCGGATATCGTACTCGCGCAGGATGGCGGGATCGAAGCGGTGACCGCTCAAGTCCCGGCTCCCCGCGCCCGTCCCGACAGCGCTGCCGAAGCAATGTCGGTGACGGAAGCCGTAGCCTGCGGAGCGGGACGGCCGACGCAGTCGTAGCGGAATCCGGCCGCGCGCATCTGCTCGGGATCGTAGACGTTGCGCAGGTCGACCATCACCGGGTGACGCATCATGTCCTTCGCCCGCGCCAGATCGAGGGCACGGAACTCGTTCCACTCGGTGAGGATGACGACCGCGTCAGCGCCGTCCAAGGCCTCGTAGGCCGAGTCTGCCCAGTGGTAGACCCCCGGCAGCAGCGCCTTGGCTTCGCCCATCGCCTCGGGATCGTAGAGCCGCAGGCGTCCACCGGCGGCGGCCAGCGCCGGCACGATCTTCAAGGCCGGCGCGTCGCGCATGTCGTCGGTGTTGGGCTTGAAGGCGAGGCCCAGCACGGCAACGGTTTTGCCTTCGAGCGAGCCCCCGCAGGCGGCGATGACCTTGTCGGCCATGCGCTCCTTGCGCGTCTCGTTGACCGTAATCACCGATTCGACGATGGACAGCGGTCTTTCGGCTTCGCGCGCGGTGCGTGCGAGCGCCAGCGTGTCCTTGGGAAAGCAGGAGCCGCCGTAGCCCGGACCCGCGTGAAGGAACTTGCGGCCGATGCGGCCGTCGAGTCCGATCCCTCTGGCGACGTCGTGGACATCGGCGCCGACCCGCTCGCAGAGGTCGGCGATCTCGTTGATGAAGGTGATCTTGGTGGCAAGGAAGGCATTGGCCGCGTATTTCGTGAGCTCGGCCGTTTCCAGCGAGGTGAAGAGGATCGGCGTTTCGATCAGGAACAGCGGCCGGTAGAGCTGACGCATGAGGTCGCGCGCACGCTCGCTGTCGGCGCCGATCACGACCCGATCGGGCCGCATGAAATCGTTGATCGCCGAGCCCTCGCGCAGGAACTCGGGATTGGAAACCAGATCGAAGCCACCCCGCGGGCCGATGCCTGCCAGGATTCCCGCGACTTCGCGCCCGGTGCCGACCGGCACGGTCGACTTGGTGACCACAACCGCATAGTCCTCGAGCGAGCGCCCGATCTCCTCCGCCGCCTGATAGACATAGGTGAGATCCGCGTGGCCGTCGCCGCGCCGCGAGGGCGTTCCGACCGCAATGAAGACCGCAGAGGCGCCCTCGATCGCGGCGCCGAGATCGGTGGTGAAGGAGAGCCGCCCGGCAGCGACGTTGCTCGCCACCAGCTGTTCGAGCCCCGGCTCGAAGATCGGAATCTCGCCGGCCTCCAGGCGCTCGATCTTTCGCGCGTCCTTGTCGACGCAGACAACCTGGTTTCCGAACTCCGAAAAGCAGGCGCCCGAAACCAGGCCGACATAGCCGGTGCCGATCATGGCAATGCGCATCGAACAGCTCCCCTCAGGTTCGGCTAACGCGCCGCCGAGCCACGTTGCGGCACGAGCCCGAGCTCGGCGGCATAGCGGCGCACTATCTCGGCAGCTTCGGCACCGAGATCGTCGCGCGCCAGCGCATAGGCCAGATTGGCGTCCAAGAAGCCTACCTTGTTTCCACAGTCGAAGCGCCGCCCCTCGAAGCGGTAGCCGGCAAGCGGTACCTGGCCGAGCGTGCGAGCGATGGCGTCGGTCAGCTGAATTTCGCCGCCTGCACCCGCTTCCTGGCGGCCGAGCTCGTCGAGCACCTGTGGCTGAAGGATGTAGCGGCCGACGACGGCGAGACGCGAGGGCGCCGCGGCGGGTTTGGGCTTTTCGACGATGCCCTTGGCCTTGACGATGCGGCCGCGGGTCGACGCCGGATCGATGATGCCGTAGCGCGACGTCTCCTCGGCGGGGACCTCCATGGCGGCGATCAGGTTGCCCCCGGTCTCGGCGTAGGCCTCGACCATCTGACTCAAGCAGGGCGAGTCCGATTGAATGAGGTCGTCGGCCAGCAGCACGGCGAAAGGCTCGGCGCCGATCAGATGGCGTGCGCACCAGACCGCATGGCCGAGACCCAGCGGCTCCGGCTGGCGGGTGTAGGAGACCGATCCGGCTCCGCCGACAAGGTCCTGCATCGCCGTCGACTCGTCGCCACGGCCGCGCGCTTCGAGAACCCGCTGCAGCTCGCCATTGTGATCGAAATGGTCCTCGATCGCGGTCTTGCCGCGGCCGGTGACAAAGATGAGCTCCTCGAAGCCCGCCGCGCGCGCTTCCTCGACCGCGTACTGGATCAGCGGCTTGTCGACGACCGGCAGCATCTCCTTGGGCAAGGCCTTGGTGGCAGGCAGGAAACGGGTGCCGAGCCCGCCGACCGGAAAGACCGCTTTGCGAAGGGGCGTTGCCATGAGTGCGCTTCGGATCAGTGGCAGGGCGGGGCGGCGCGAGGCTCGGCGGACAACGTGGCAGGCCGGCGGTGTAATGCCATAGCCCCTGCCGGGAAACAAGGAAAGCTGCCGATCCGAGTGCGTGAATCCGCTTCGAACGTAACAATTAAAGCAGATTAAGCGCGCCGGCGCATCGCCCCCTCGGCTCGACTGGGGCGATTCGACCCGGCCCGGATCTGCTCCAGCCAGTGGACCGCAAAAGCGCCGCCACAATTCCCTGAAGGCCGGCCAGCTCCCTTGGTCGGAGCCGCGATCGCGAAGCGGGACCGCAGGTCCGCTCAACCGAGCAGCAATTCCTTGGCTTGATTGATCTTGGCCGCGAGGTAGTTGGAGCCGCCGTGATCCGGATGGAGCTTTTGCATCATGCGACGATGAGCGTCACGGATCGCCTGAGGCGACGCGTCCGGCTCCAGGCCGAGGACGGCATAGGCTTCCTCGCGTGTCATGGGGCCCTCGGCCTTGGTCGAGCCGCGCCCTTTGCCGGCCGTCTCTTCGCCTCGCTCGTGCCAATCGGGGCCAAGACGGCGATCGAGATAGGCCTCCAGCACCTGTATCGTGTCCGGGTCGTCGCGGCATTCTTCGTACAAGCGGAGGAGCTCGTCGTCCGACAGCGCCACCAGCCTTTGTCCGGCAAAGACGCCAGCCAGAATCTCGCCATCGAAGGTCCAGCTGTCGTGGTCGAGCGTCATCCGGAGATAGCGCGTCTCGATCGCCGAGCGCTGCCCTGCCGCCGGACCGGTCGCGGCCCTGATGCGGTTGCGCAGCTCGCGCCAGCGCAACAGCAAGGGAATCAACGCCGGCAGCAGAAGAGCGGCGAGCGCCTGCCGGCCGCCCCAGAGAAGATAGCAGGCGAAGACCACGCCCGCGCCGGCGGCGACCCAACGCAGCGTGACCACGACCCGCTTCGGCTCGCTGACCACGAACCAGCGGCCGAGCAGCATCGTTGCCGCCAGTAATGCCAGGCCGAGAATGAAATAGCCGATAACCATCGGCCCTCCGGACGCTCACTTGCCGAGTTGATGTGTCAACTGCGGGACAACGCCGCCACGGCGCGCGCTGAAATCGGCCAGCGCGCGTCGACCCCCCGCCGCGTAGACCGCGACGGCGGACAGGAGGTCGCGCAGCTCGCGTGCGCTCGAAGCGTCGAAGCGGCAGCAGGCGCCGCCACTGAGCCGCGCGATCTGGCGGAAGGCTTCGAGCGACAGGCGATCGTGACCTTCGTGGAACAGGAAACAGGGCAGGCCGAGCAGACCCAGCTCGCCAGCCAGCTTGCCGAGGCGGTCGATGTTCTCTTCCATGGCGTCGCCGACGAAGACCAAGGCGGCGACCTTCTGCTTCCTGGTCTCGGTCAGGGCATGGTTCAGCACCTTGGCGAGCTGGGTCTCGCCGGCGAGGCAGGAGACCGCCGTCATGGCCCGCAGCAGCGCGCCGCCGTCGGCGTGCCAGGAGCTGGCCCGGCACTCGCCGAAGCCGCGATAGTAGACGAGTTGAACCTCGAGCCCGCCCAGACGCTCGGTTTCCTGGAACATCTCCCCCTGAAGCCGGCAGGCGCGGTCCCAGGTCGGCTGGCGGCTTGCGGTGGCATCGAGGGCGAAGATAAGGCGCCCGCGACCGCTCGCCGGCTGCGCCGTCGGCATCGCCGCCACCCTGTCGAGAAAGGCCTGGACCTCGCCCGGCGTCGACTGGGCCGGCAGTTTGCGCTCGCCGCTCATCCCCTCCGCGGGCCTCCTGAAAACAGCGATCCGGCCCGACAGCGACCGGACTCTCTCTTTAGGTAAGTCTCCGCCGACGCTTCGTCCAGGCGTCGCCGGTCAGACGGCCGATCGGGGCTATGCCGGCCTCAGCCAAACCGCGGTGTCGTGAAACACCGCACCGCCGGCCGGCGCCCCCGGGTCGGCGCTCACCAGGGCGTTGATGCCGACACCTTCCGGAAAGGCCCGGTTGGGCCAGATGGATTCGACCACCACGACATCGGGCTGCAGGCCGTCGAAGGGCTGCGCAGCGACCGTGACCCGGCCCAGGCGGTTGCCCAGGGTCACCGGATCGCCCTCGGCGAGGCCGAGGCGAGCGCAGGCGTCGGGATGAACCAGGACACGCGGCCGGCCTTCGCGGGCCTGGCTGCCCGGCGTCTCGGTGAAGGTCGAGTTGAGGTAGCTGCGCGCCGGGGCGGCGACCAGGCGGAAGGGATGCTCGGCATCGGCGCGGTCGACGATCGCGTTGTGATCGGGCAGCGACGACAGCTTCGCATGATCGGGGCCGAGCGCCGCCCAGTCGGCGGCGAAGCGGAAGCGCTTGTCGGGATGGCCGAAGCCGTCGAGGAAATGCATGGCCTCGAAGGGGAGCGCGCAGTCGATCCAGCGCCGGTCGGCGAACTCCTCGGCGCCCGGATAGCCCGAGGCGCGCAAGGTGGCGTCGATCGCCTCCCAGCCGCTCATCGCGAAGCCGGGATGCTCGGCGCCGAGCCGCTTGGCGAGCGCGCAGATCACCTCGTGATTGGGGCGTGCCTCGGCATAGGGCTCTATCACCCTGCGCACCACCTGCAGATGGGTGTGACCGCTCGCGGTGTAGATGTCCTCGTGTTCGAGGAAGGTCGTGGCCGGCAGCACGATATCGGCCATCGCCGCGGTGTCGGTCATGAACTGCTCGTGCACGCAGACGAAAAGGTCGTCGCGCGCAAAGCCGCGGCGCACCGAGTTGCTGTCCGGGCAGACGCTCATCGGGTTGGTGTTCTGGATGAAGAGCGCCATCACCGGCGGCCCGTCGCCGAGGTCGCGCCGCTCGCCCTCCAGAATCGGCCCGATGCGCGACTGGTCGAGCGTGCGAACCGTCGGATCGCGGCGATCGAGGCCTTGGATCAGCGTCTTGTCGAGATGGTAGATCGCGGTTCCGCTGTAGAGCGCGCCGCCCCCCTTGTGCTTCCAGGCGCCGGTGACCGACGGCAGACAGCTGACGGCGTGGACGTTTGCCGCACCGTTGCGCGAGCGCGAGAAGCCGTAGCCGACCCTGATGAAGGCGCGCTTCGTGCCGCCGTAGAGACGCGCGAAGCCGCAGATCGCGTCCGCCGAGAGGCCGGTGATCCCGCTCGCCCACTCCGGCGTGCGTGCCGCGAAGTGCGTCTCGGCCGCCTCGTTCCAATCGGTGAAGCGCGCCAGGTAGTCGCGGTCGGCGAAGCCTTCGGCGAGCAGCACGTTGATCATCGCGGCGGCGAGCGCGTCGTCGGTACCGGGGCGCGGCGCCAGGTGAAGGTCGGCCTGCTCGGCGGTGCCGGTGCGATAGGGATCGACCACCACCAGCCTGGCGCTGCGCGCCTTGCGCGCGCGGGCGATGTGGGTCATGACGTTGACCTGGGTCGAGACCGGGTTGCCGCCCCAGACGACGATCAGATCCGCGTCCGCGATCTCGCGCGCGTCGACACCGCGCCGCACGCCGACGCCGGCCATCCAGCCGTTGTTGGCGAGCTCGACGCAGATGGTCGAGAACTGCTGGCTGTAGCGCTTGACGTGACGCAGGCGCTCGATGCCGTCGCGCTGCAGGTGGCCCATGGTGCCGGCGTAGAAATAGGGCCAGACCGCCTCCGCGCCGTGGCGCTCTTCGATCGCCAGGAGCCGCTCGGCGGTGCGATCGAGCGCCTCGTCCCAGGAGATCGGCTTGAAGGCCGAGAGACCCACGCCCTTGTCGCCGACGCGCAGCAGCGGCCTTGCGAGACGGTCCGGATGATGCACCCGCTCGGCATAGCGGGCGACCTTGGCGCAGATGACGCCCGCGGTATAGCTGTTGTCCTTGGCGCCGCGCACTTTGCCGATACGGCCCGGCGACAGGCGCTCGACTTCGAGCGCGCAGGTCGAGGGACAGTCGTGCGGGCAGGCCGAGGGCAGGAAGCGCGGAAGAGTCTCGCTGTCGAGGGGCATGGAAACGACGATCGCTGCTGGGAAGGCGCCGACAGTGTAGCGGCGCGCCTCCGCCCCTTCAATTGCCGCCCCTTCGATCGCGGGCCGCGGCTAGAGGCTCAATGGAAAGGCGAGGCCGATCGCCACCAAGCCGGTGACGAGCGCCGCCGCGAGCAGCTTGCCTGACGGCTTGCGCCCGGCCAGCGCCAGGTAGCCCACAAGCGTCAGGGCCGACCCGAAGAGCAGAACGAGTGGTAGTTGCACCACCAGTGCCAGCGGCGCACAGAAAACCGCGAACCAGGCGAGCGGCGGCGGAGTCTCGCCGCGATGCGCGCGCGACAACTCGCCGAGCAGCAGCAGACCGACGGCAAAGGGCGCCAGCGTCAGCGCCGCCCAAAGCGCGCCCTGCAGCATCGCGACCGGCGACGCGAAGGCGACGACCTTCAGCACGCTGGCCGTCAAGAGATTGAAATAGCCGACTTCCTCGACCATCGAGGCGTCGAGGGCGAGCGGCGCGACGGCGCGCAGGCCCTGCCACCAATCGAGCGGCAGTCCGGCCGCCACACCGTAGGCGACCAGCGGAAGCAGCAGCAGAGCGGCTCCGACCGCGAGCCCGCCGAGGATCGCGCTCACCTCGCGGCGGCCGGCGGTGGTCTGGCGCAGGGCCCAGATCAGCGCCGCCAGCGGTGCAAAACCGAACACCAGCGTGCCGAACGGGCTTTTGCTGGCGAAGAGATAGATGCCGAGCGCGAGCGCCAGCAGCAGCATGAGAAGATGCGCCCAGGCGCCGGAGTGACTCGGATTGGCGTGGCGCGGCCCCTCGCAGAGCAGAAGCGAGATCAGCGCAACGGCAACCAGGAAGCCGACCAGGGGATGGAGCAGAGTCAGCGCGGTCGCCAGGAAGCCCAGCAGAACGATCCGGCCGCGCACCTCGCGGCCGAGCCAGGTCGTGGTGGCGGCGATCAGCAACGCCAGCAGCAGCGCGCACCATTGCACGCCGAAGCCCGGAGCCTGAACGAAGGTAAGACCGCCCAGCGCCAGCGCGCCGGCAAAGGCCGCTGCGCCACCGCGCGGCGCGAGCAGCGCGAAGCCGAGCAGTGCCTGAAGCAAGGTCATGCCGAGCAGGAAGCGCGGCCCCGACATCGGCGGCACGGCCGCCACAGCGGGCTCGTAGAATGCGATCTGAATGGCGATCAGCGAACCCAACGCGAGCAGAAACGCACCCGCGAGGGTCCAGGGCCCTTCGAAAGCGCCGCGCCGCATCCGGCTCGGCAATCCCAAGCCCGGCACGGTCACCGGTCCGAACC
>JBOHKJ010000174.1:0-1890 GCA_050728975.1 Kiloniellales bacterium
AGAAGGATGCGTCCACGTGCCGCGGGTCGACGCGCTTCCGTCTCCCGCGGAACGGACCTCTCTTGCGGAACGCGGCATCCGCTCGTGGCTTTGCCTGCCAATGTCGGTTGCGGGCAGGCGGGTGGGCTTCCTCGGCTTCGACGTCGTGCGGGGTGAGAAGCGATGGTCGGACGACGACATCGCGCTGCTGCGCACGGTCGGCGAGATCTTCGCGAACGCGCTGGAGCGCAAGCGGGCCGAGGCGGAAAGGGAGGCTTTGGAGGCCCGGTTGCGGCAGTCGCAACGGATGGAGGCGATCGGCACCCTGGCCGGGGGCATCGCGCACAATTTCAACAACATCCTGGGCGCGATCCTCGGCTACGGCGAGATGGCGCTGGCCGCGCTGCCCGCCGGCAGCCATCCGCGGCGCTACCTGCAGCAGGTGATGACCGCAGGTCAGCGCGGTAAGGGGGTGGTCGACCAGATCCTCGCCTTCAGCCGCCACAGCGGGCATCAACGCCGACCTACACAGGTTCAGCCAGTGGTCGAGGAGACGATCGGTCTGCTGCGGGGATCGCTGCCGACCACCATCGCAATCCGGACCCGGCTCGAGGCTGGGCAGGCAACGGTGCTGGGCGATCCGACCCAGCTTCAGCAGGTCGTGGTGAACCTGTCCGCCAACGCCGCTCAGGCGATGGACGGGCACGGTAGCCTGGAGATCGCTCTGGATGTGGTCGAGCTCGCCGGCGATCGCGCTCTGTCTCATGGGACCCTGGCCGCCGGGCATTACGTCCGCCTGACGGTGAGCGATGCCGGACGCGGCATGGACGACGCGACCGCGCAGCGGATCTTCGAGCCCTTCTTCACCACCAAGGCGGCGGGCAGCGGAACGGGGCTCGGCCTGTCGACCGTTCACGGCATCGTGGCCGACCACGGCGGCGCCATCAACGTGAAGAGCCGGCCGGGCGAGGGCAGCGCTTTCGAGGTCTACCTCGCGCACACGGAAGCGCTTGCCACGAGCGACGATCAGGCCGAGGCGCCGGCTCCGCGTGGCCGGGGCGAGACCGTCCTTCTGGTGGACGACGAGACGGCGCTCGTGCTGCTCGGGGAGGAGATGCTGGCCGCGCTCGGTTACGAGCCCGTCGGGTTCGACAGCAGCACGAAGGCGCTGGCGGCATTTCGCGCCGATCCGGACCGGTTCGACCTGGCTCTGACCGACGAGATCATGCCCGGCATGACCGGCACCGAGCTCGCCGTCGCCTTGCATCGGATTCGGCCGGAGCTGCCGATCATTCTGATGACCGGCCATGCCGGACGGGCCCGACCGCACCGGCTCCGCGCTGCCGGCATCTGCGACGTCCTGAAGAAGCCGCTGCTGGCGCGCGACATCGCGCGAAACCTCGCCCGGCATCTTCGTCCCGGGGTATAGTCCGCGCCGCCGCCGGCTCGCCAGGCGAAGGCCGACGCTTCGCCGGCTCGCTTTTCGACCCCACCAGCAAGGCTCGTCCTGCTGCTTCCGGGCACAGGTTACATTCTTCATAGTGCCGGTTACATATGTAACCAAGTTTTTTGATTCTGCAGTGGTCACGTAATACTTGGATCCCATTTTCGTAGTTGCGAGGATTCCTGTGGCGGGCCAGGGAGGCGGAGATCGGCGGCATGTCGAGGCCCTGGTGGTTCGAACCGGCGATCGCATCGGCCTGAGCCGCGGCCCAAGCCAGGAGGAGATAGCGCATGTCAAGCTTTGCACCGAACGGACGCGCGGTGCATCGTGTTTATCCGCGCATTGGCGAGGCTCTCGACGCCACGGGTTTGACGATTCGTTCGTTGACGGTGCTGTTCACCGACATCGTGGACTCCACCGCGCGGGCCACCGCTGTCGGCGACCGCGCTTGGCGCGCCCTTTTGAAG
>JBOHKJ010000175.1:0-9005 GCA_050728975.1 Kiloniellales bacterium
CGGCAGGCCAGCTCGGCGTCGTGGCCGCCGGCTTCCAGCGCCCGGATCAGCAGCCGGGCGACGGCGCGATCGCCCGAAGGAGTCGGATGGTCGGGCGGCTTGAGCGGCGCATAGAAGGCAAGGCGCATGGGATTTGCGCGTGCGCTCAGCCCCGCGCGCTCGCCATACGTACGGCAAGCTCCGGCGCGCGGAGAGCGCTCTCGGGTGATTCCGCTGGCCATCGCTCCAGGCCGCTTGCCTCGAAGAGCGCGGTCAGGCCACTGATCATGGCTTCGAGCGTGAAGCGGCTCCTGAGATGCGCCGCGCCTGCCTCACCGAGACGTTGCCGCAAGTCGGGCTCGAGGATCGCGCGCTCGAGCGCGGCCGCGAGCGCCACGCTGTCGCCGGGCGGCACCAGCAGGCCGGTCTCGCCGTCGCGGATCAGCTCGGGAATCGCCGCAACCCCGGTCGCGACGCAAGGGAGGCGCTGACTCTGCGCCTCCATCAGCACGTTGGGCAGGCCGTCGCGGTCGCCGTCGCGGGCAATCCGGCTCGCCAGCACGAAAAGGTCGGCCGCGCGATACTCGGCCAGCACCCGCTCCTGGGGCTGGCCGCCGAGCCACACGATCCGCGCGCCGATGCCAAGCCGTGCCGCCAGCCTCTTCAGCGCTTTGCGGCGTGGTCCGCCGCCGATATGGACCAGCCGCCACTGGAGGTCGGCCGGCAGGCGCGCCAGCGCCGCCAGCAGGTCCTCGTAGCCCTTCTTCTCGACTGCGCGGCCGACCGAAAGAATCCGTACCGGACCGTCCGCCTGGCTCCCGTCACGCAGGTACGTACGCTTGTCGGGCTCGGGAAAGCGGGCGAGATCGAGGCCATGATAGACCAGTGCGGCGCGCTCGGGCGCCGGTGCCAGCGCCGCCAGGTGCTGGCAGCCGTGGGCGGTGCAGGTCACCAGCCAGCGCGCCTCGGCCAGCTTCTCGCGCTTCTCCCACTCCGGCGTGGTCCAGATGTCCTTGGCGTGCGCCGAGACCGACCAGGGCAAGCCCGTCATCAGCGCCGCATAGCGAGCGACCGAAGCCGGGGTGTGGAGAAAGTGGGCATAGAGCCAGCCGACGTCGCCGGGCAGCTCGGCCGCCAACACACAGGCCTGGCCGAAGCGCCGGCCGCGGTTAGGTGTCGGATCGCGCCGCCAGTCGCGATAGAAAGCGCGCCGCGCCGCTGCATAGCCGGGCAGCCGACGGGCCTTCAGCCAGCCGCGCAGCACCCGGAGCGGCGCGCGGTAGAGGTACTCGGGCAGATAGGCCACCGGCGCTTCGATCTCGCGGTGGACCGGATGGACCGCGTTGTCGGTCGGCAGCCGCAGCGAGAACAGCCGCAGCGCGAAACCGGCGCGCTCCAGCGCGCGGATCTCCTGGGCGATGAAGCTTTCGGAGAGACGCGGATAGCCCTTGAGGATGACGGCGAGCGTTGCGGCCATAGTCGCGGCCCGTCCTTTGGAATTGCGCCGGTGGCTCCGCGAAGCGCTCACTCGCCGGCGCGCAGCGCCCGCTTGCCGTTCGACTCGCCGGCCACCGCGAGCCGCTGGCGCCGCCGCTTGAGGCGTTGGCGGGACAGCTTGACCAGGTTTTCGCGGCCGTCGAGCAGGCCGGGCACGACGCGCTCGGAGGGTGTCGCCTGATGCGGAAGATTGCGCAGCGCGGTGATCATGGCGCGCGCCGGGCGCTCGCCGTCGTCGAGCAGCATGCGGACCAGGCCCAGATCCTGGCCGCGGGCGGCGCGAATGTGCTGCTCGCGCCGCGGCACGGTGCGCGGCACCACCAGCGCCCGTTTGTCGAACGACAGGATTTCGCAGAATGTGTTGTAGCCGCCCATGCAGACCACGCCGATCGCGCGATCCATCAGGCTCTCCATGTGGGTATCGAAGGTGATCGCCTCGACGTTGGACAGGCGATTGGCGCGGCGCTGGAAATCGCTCTGCAGGTCGCTGCCCATGAAGGGGCCGAGCACCAGCAGCGAGGGATAGGGAAGCGAGGGGTCGGCCTCGTAGGCGCGCAGCACCCAGTCGACGATCGCCTCGCCGTCGCCGCCGCCGCCGACCGTCACCAGGAAGAAGGGGTCGTCGATCTTCTCCAGTCGCAGCTGCATCCCGGTCGCAGGCAGGCTGCGATTGAGGTAGCCAGTGTAGGTCATCTTCTTGCGGACCGAAGCCGGCACCGCCAAGCCCTCGAAGGGATCGCAGATCTGCGGCAGGCCGTAAACCCAGATGTCGTCGTAGAGCTCGACCAGCGCCGGCACCGCGTGCTTGCGCTTCCATTCGGGCGCCAGCAGCGTTGGCTCGTCGATCACGTCGCGCAGGCCGAGCACGCAGTGGGTGCCGCGATCGCGCAGCATCGGCAGGGTGGTTGCGATCTCGCCGCGCAGGCCGAGCGGCTCCTTGTCGACGATGAAAAGGTCGGGGTCGAAGATCTTGGCCGTGTGCTCGACGATCGAGGAGCGCATCGCCAAGGTCTGTTCGATGTCGATGTGAAGATTGAGCGAGGTGTACTCGCCGTTGCGCAGCTTGATGACACCAGGGATGCGCACGAAGTCGACGCGCGAGCGGTAATCGAAGCTGCCGATGATCGGCGAGCCGGACAGGATCAGGACGGAAAGACCCTCGTCGGCCTCCACCAGTGTGTGCGCGATCTCGCGGCACCGACGAAGATGGCCAAGGCCGAAGGTATCGTGGCTATAGATGAGGACGCGCTTGGTCTTACGGCCGTTGGCCACAGCCCGCTTTCCTCTTGTCGATTGGTGCCCCCCAAGAGCCGCGACTATGCCATAGCGCCGCTCCGGGGCGAAAGCCCTGGCAGGGACGGCCGCTTGCCCCTATTGCTGACAGCCGGGGGCGGCGGGTTACCCTTCTTTGCGCTTCGGCTGGAACGGATCGCGATCGACGGGAGCCGCAGGGCGGCTGCAATCGAGCGCGCAAATCCGCTCCAAACCTCGGCAGATAGAGCGGATTTGCCGGGTCGAGGGATCGCCTTCCGGCGATTCCATCCGACCCTGATCTGCTCTAAGGTCGGCGACCGGCCCCGCGCAGGGTCCGCGCAGGGGGCCGCGGGTCGGCGTTTCGGACATGGAATCCAATCTTTTCAAATACATATGGCGGCATAGCCGGCTCGACCAGGGATTCGTCCTGGGCCTGGTCCTGATCTCGCTGCCGTTCTATTTCCTGTCCCTCAACCTGCCCAAGGCGATCGTCAACCAGGGCATCCAGGGCAAGGGCTTCGCCAGCCCGAACGATACCGTGCCGTTCCTCAGAATCGAGCTGCCGGACTGGCTTTCGGCTGGCGGTGGCACCCTGTTCGACGGTCTCGCGCTCGACCAGATGGGTCTGTTGCTGGCGTTGAGCTTCGCGTTCCTTGCGCTGGTCATCGTCAACGGCGTCTTCAAGTTCGTCATCAACACGCTCAAGGGCCAGCTCGGCGAGCGCATGCTGCGCCGCCTGCGCTACGAGCTCGGCGACCGGATCCTGCGCTTCCCGTTGCTCGAGCTGCGCAAGGTGAAGCAGGCCGAGATGGCGACCATGGTCAAAGACGAAGTCGAGCCGCTCGGCGGCTTCATCGGCGACGCCTTCGTCACGCCGGCCTTTCTCGGCGGCCAGGCGCTGACCGCGCTGTTCTTCATTCTCTGGCAGTCGCTTTGGCTCGGCTTGGTCGCCGGCGGGATCGTGCTGGTGCAGGCTTTCCTGATCCCGCGCCTGCGCCGCCCGATCCTGGCGCTCGGACGGCAACGACAACTGACCGCGCGCCAGCTCGCCGGGCGGATCGCCGAGCTGGTCGACGGTGCGGTCGAGATTCACGCCAACGACGGCTCCAACCTGGAGCGGGCCGACCTCTCCTCCCGGCTCGGCAGGATCTTCGCGATCCGCTACGAGATCTATCGGCGCAAGTTCTTCGTCAAGTTCCTGAACAATTTCCTCGCCCAGGTGACGCCCTTCATCTTCTATGCCGGCGGCGGTCTGCTGGCGCTCTCGGGCAAGCTCGACATCGGTGCGCTGGTCGCCGTGATCGCCGCCTACAAGGACCTGCCGTCGCCGATCAAGGAGCTGATCGACTGGGACCAGCAGCGCAACGACGTGCAGATCAAGTACGAGCAGGTGATCGACCAGTTTCAGCCGAGCACGCTGCTCGATCCGGCGCGCCAGGACGCCGATGCCGACGCCGACATCCCGCTCGCCGGCAGCCTCTCGGTCGCTTCGGTCTCGCTCGCCGACGACTCCGGGGGCGCGCTGGTCGAGGGCGTCAGCTTCGAGGCCGGTCTCACCGAGCATGTCGCCATTATCGGCGAAAGCGGCAGCGGCAAGGACTACCTGACGCTGCTGCTGGCCGGCCTGGTTGCGCCGAGCGGCGGCCGGGTTCGGATCGGCGGCCACAATGTCGCCAGCCTGCCGGAGGCCGTCATCGGCCGGCGCTTCGGCTATGTCGGCCAGGAGACCTATCTCTTCGCCGGCTCGCTGCACGAGAACCTGATCTATGGCTTGAAGCATCGGCCGCTCGACGAGCCGCAATACGAGGGCGCCGCGCTCCGCCGGCGTCAGCGCGAGATCGCCGAGAGCCTGCGCGCCGCCAACGCCGCTTTCGATCTCGCCGCCGACTGGGTCGACTACCGGGCGGCGGGCGCCAGCGGCCCGGACGACCTGGTCGAGAACCTGCTGACGCTTGCCACGCTGGTCGGGCTGGAGAGCGATCTTTACCGCTTCGGCCTGGCCGGCTCGATCGACCCCGACAAGCAGCCCGAGCTGGCGGCCGATATTCTCGAAGCGCGCGGCGCGCTCGCCGAGCGACTGGCCGAGCTCGACGCCAGCGACCTGGTGGTGCGCTTCGATGCCGAGACCTACAACCACAACGCTACGCTGGCCGAGAACCTGCTGTTCGGCACGCCGACCCGGCCGGCCTACGAAAGCGACGCGCTCGGCGACAATCCGCTGGTGCTGTCGGTGCTGCGCGAGGAGGGCTTGCTCCAGAAGCTCCACGAGATGGGCACCGAGATCGCCCGCACCATGGTGGAGATCTTCGCCGACCTGCCGCCGAGCCATCCCTTCTTCGAGCAGTTCAGCTTCATCGAGGCCGACGACCTGCCGATCTTCCGCAGCCTTCTGACGCGGGTCGAGAAGGCCAGCGTCGACGCGCTGTCCGAAGGCGAGCGGCGGCTGCTCCTGCGGCTGCCCTTCAAATACATCGAGGCGCGCCATCGCCTCAGCCTGATCGACGAGCGCAGCGCCGCGCAGATAGTCGCGGCCCGCAAGCGGCTCGCCGAAGCGCTGGAAGCCCAGGACCCGGGCGCGGTCGAGCTCTATCGCCCCGATGCCTACAACGACGCCGCCTCGCTGCAGGACAACATCCTCTTCGGGCGGCTCGCCTACGGAAAGGCGGCGGCCGAGGAAACGGTGACGCGCGCCATCACCGAGGTCCTCGACACCCACGACCTCAAGGCGACGGTGCTGGAGGTCGGGCTCGACTTCAACGTCGGCGTCGGCGGCAAGCGTCTTTCCTCGACCCAGCGGCAAAGAATCGGATTTGCCCGGGCGCTGATCAAGCGACCGGACATTTTTATCGTCAACGATGCGGCGGCGGTAATGGACGCGGTCAGCCAGTCGCGCCTGATGGCGCGCATCCTGGACGAGCGCAAAGGCAAGTCGGTGATCTGGGCAACCCAGCGCGCCCAAGCCGCGGAGCGTTTCGATCGCGTGCTGGTGATGCGCGGCCCGCGCCTGGTCGAGCAGGGCAGCTACCGCGAGCTGAAGGAAAGTGGCCGCGCGTTCGCCGAAATGATTGCGGCCGAGTAGAAGGGCGGCACAAGGAGAGACAGATGAGCATCGAACAGGAAGTCGACATCCTGCGCAAAATCCCGCTCTTCGCCAACATCGATCCGGCGAAGCTGAAGCTGATGGCCTTCGCGAGCGAGCGCCTGACCTTCAAGGCGGGCCAGGCGCTGTTCAAGCAGGGCGACCTGGGCGACGCGGCCTACATCATCGTCGAGGGCAAGGCGGACGTCCTCCTGGAGTCTTCCGATGGCCCGCTCACGCTGGCGACCTTGAAGCGCAACGACATCGTGGGCGAGATCGCGATCCTGACCGATGTGCCGCGCACCGCCACCGTGGTGGCAGCCGAAGAGCTGGTCGCGCTGAAGATCACCAAGGACATCTTCTTCCGCATGGTCCACGACTTTCCCGACATGGGCATCGAGATCATGCGAGTTCTGGCCCATCGCCTCGAGAAGACCAACAGCCAATTGCGCGAGGCGCGCGGCGGCGCCTGAGCGACCGATCCGCAGCGATCGAGTCTTTCCCGCCCGGTCCCGAAACGATGAGCCGTCTCGACAGCGCCATCCGCCGCCTCGAGGCGCAACGCGCGACCCTCGAGCGCGCGGCCGAGCTGATTCGCGATCTGCCCGGGCCGCTGCTGGAGGTGGGGCTCGGCAACGGCCGCACCTTCGATCATCTGCGCGAGCGCCTGCCGGGCCGCGAGATTTTCGTCTTCGACCGCGCACTCGCCGCCCATCCGGCGTGCCGGCCCGATCGCGCGCATTTTCTCGAAGGCGATCTGGCGGTGACCCTGCCCGACGCCGTGCGGCGCTTCGGCGGCAGCGTGGCCTTGGTTCACTCGGACATCGGCAACGGCGAGGCGGCAGGAAGCGTCGTGACGGCGGCCCTGGTCGCGCGTCATCTGCCGGCCTTGCTGGCGCCGGGGGGTCTTGCGGCGAGCGACCAGCCGCTGACGCTCGAGGGCTTCGAGGCGCTGGCGCTTCCGGATGGGGTGAAGCCGGGCCGCTACTTCCTCTATCGGGCACCGGGCTCGCGGCTCAGCTGAGCTCCAGCACCACCGGCACGTGGTCCGAAGGACGCTCCCAGGCACGGGTCTGGCGGCGCACGGTAATCGTCTGGACGTGCTTTGCCATCGGCGGGCTCGCGAAGATGTGATCCAAGCGCCAGCCGTAGTCCTTCTGGAACGACTCGGCGAAGCGATAGCCCCACCAAGTGTACAGCGGCTGGTCGGGCGGCACAAAACGGCGCGGCACGTCGGAGAGGCTGCCGGCCTTCAGCAGCGCGGCGATCAGCGCGGATTCGCCAGGCGTATGGCCGACGCTGCGGACCAGTCGCTTGTGGTTCCAGACGTCGGTCTCCAGCGGCGCCACGTTGAGATCGCCGACCAGCACCAGCTTGCGCTGAGCCACCTTCTCGCGCTTGGCCCAGGCCGCCATCTCCTTCAGAAACGCCAGCTTGTGGGCGAACTTGTCGTTCTCCGCGGGATCGGGGACCGGCCCGCCCGAGGGGACGTAGAAGTTGTGCAACTCGATGTCGCCCGGCAGGACGACCGCGAGATGCCGGCAGTCGTCCTTGCGACACCAGCGGCGGCGCTCCAGGGGCCGCAGCGCCAGACGCGAGAGGATCGCCACGCCGTTATAGGATTTCTGGCCGTTGTGCAGGATCTGGCTGTAGCCGAGCGCCTTTACCTCTTGGAGCGGAAAGGCGCCGTCCTCGACCTTGGTCTCCTGCAGGCACACCACGTCGGGCGCGGCCTCGGCGGTGAGACGCGCCAGATGCCCGAGACGCTGGCGCAGCGAATTGACGTTCCAGGTTGCGATCCTGAGCGGCACGGATATTTCCTCGGCTTGGGAGAGCGGATAAGAAAACTAGCGGCGCGGCACCGCCGCGACAAGCTGTCGCGGGCGCAATTGCGGCAGTGAATCAAGATCTTGCGGACCAAAAAAAGAGGAACGCCCGGTCGGGGGGATCCGGGCGTTCCTTGGGCTCGATCGAGCCTGCAGAAGGAAGGCAGGGGATCGCATCCTTCTACATGCCGTGACCCCTATGGAGTCCCGGCTTCTATTGAATCTAGGAACGATCCGCGTCTTTACAATTCCCCCAACGCACAGTATTCGCCCGCTGCGTAACGCGCCGAATCGGCGGAAATAGTGGGAATAAAAGGCCCGGTCAGGCCGAGAGGCGCTGACCCCGCCGCGCCCTCGTTCGGGCGGCGTCGCCGAAGGCCTGGAACAGCCGCACCGAGACCGGATCGTCGAGCACCTTGTATTCCGGATGCCACTGGACGCCGAGCGCGAAGGCGGCGGCGCCCTCGACGCTGACCGCCTCGATGGTGCCGTCGTCGGCCTCGGCCTCGACCTCGAGGCCGGGGGCCAGGCGGTCGATGCCCTGGTTGTGCAGCGAGCTCACCGTCAGCTCGTCCATGTGAAGGAGGCGTTGCAGGACTCCGCGGGGACGAATGCGCACCGCATGGCTCGGGCCGTACTGCACGTCGAGGTCCGGGTCCTGGCGCCGCCGGTGGTCGCGGCGGCCGGGCAGCTCGTGCAGCCGGGCGAAGAGCGTGCCGCCGAGCGCCACGTTCAGCTCCTGCATGCCGCGGCAGACCGCAAAGAGCGGCAGGCCGGCGGCGAGCGCGGCGCGGATCAGCGGCAGCGTGGTGGCATCGCGCGCCTGGTCGTGGGGCTCGTGCTCCGGCGACGCGGCGGTGCCGTAATGGCTGGGGTGGATGTTGGAAGGGCTCCCGGTCAGGAACAGCCCGTCGAGACGGCCGGCCAGGTCGTTGGCGTCGAGCAGCGGTCCCTGGCCGAACGACGGAATCACCAGCGCCAGCCCCTGGGCGGCGGTGGCGACTGCGCGGACATATTTGTCGCCCACCGTGTGGAAGGGCTGGTCGCCGAGCGTCTTGACGCAGGCGGTGACGCCGATCAGCGGCTTGCTTTCGTGGCTGCGCATAGGGCGAAAGCTAGGCTCGGCCGATCGCTCCCGCAAGGGGCGCGGGCGCCGATCCGAATTGCGCAGCTTGCCGAGCCTTGCTTCCCGGCCGGTGGCGTGGCCATAACCTGCCGCCATGACCGAAGGCGATCCGCTGCCGCTCCTCGACGCGCTGCTGGCCGGCAAGGGCGCAGTGGTGGCGCTATGGTTTCTGGCGATCTTCCTCGGCGAGCGCCTGCTGCCGGCGGCGCGGCCGCCGGCGCCGGCGGCGCTCGCGGCCACGCAG
>JBOHKJ010000176.1:0-2790 GCA_050728975.1 Kiloniellales bacterium
GCCTCCTGGTCCGCAAATCCCCTGAACCGGAGAATCACGACCAAAAAACTATCGCGAGGACTTTTTCAGCAACCTGCTAGAGCAGATCCGGGTCGGATGGAATTGCCCTATCGCGATCCATCGACCCGGTGAATCTGCTCTATTCGTCAGATATAGCGCGGATTCACGCGATCGATCGGAGCCGTCGTCCGGTCTACTCGATCGCGATCCGCGCTAGCGCGGCAGCGGTGATTCGAGGCGCAGCCGGTCGCTGCGCTCGACTTCCGAGACCAGCGGTGCCAGGACTCGCAACAGCGGCGCAAGCGCGCGGGCAAGACGGGTTTTCTCGCCATAGAGGCCGGGCAGGCGCCCCAGGTCGGCGATCACCGATTCCCAAAGATCGCGCGGCGGCGGGAAAGGCTTGAGGATCACCTGCGCGCCCGCCGGGAAGTCGGCTTCGGCGCGCGCCAGGTCGATCGCCTCGGCCCAGCCGCCGAGCGCATCGACCAGGCCGCGCTCGAGCGCGTCGCGGCCGCTCCAGACCTGGCCCTTGGCAACCGCCTCGACCGCCTCGGGCGAAAGCTTGCGGCCCTGCGCCACCTTGCCGATGAAGTCGGCATAGACCGCGTCGAGCGTCGCATTGAGGCGCGCCCAGCCGGCCTCGTCGAAGTCCTGGTTCATCGACCAGAAGTCGGCCTGTGCGCCGGCGCTGACGCCGTCCCAGGCGATGCCGTAGTTGCGCCAGAAATCGCTCAGCACCAGCTTGCCGCTGACCGTGCCGATCGAGCCGGTGACGGTGCCGGGCAGCGCCACGATCTTGCTGGCCGGCGCGGCGACGAAATAACCTCCTGAAGCTGCGACCTCGCCCATCGAGACCACGACCGGCATGCCGTCCTCGACCGCGCGCGCAACTTCGCGCCAGATGCGGTCCGAGCCGACATAGGAGCCGCCGGGGCTGTCGATCCTGAGCAGGATCGCGTCGACCTCCGGGTCCGCGGCCGCTTCGGCGATGGTGTCGGCGAGCTCGCCGGCCGACAGCACGCCGCTGTCCGGAAGCAGGCCGTCGTCCTCGTTGCCGTCGATGACGATCGCGCCCAGGCCGTGGAGCAAGGCAACGGTCGCGCCATCCTCCGGCCGCTTCCAGTCGCTCGCCTCGGCGACATCGCGCGCATAGGCGCCGAGGTCGTAGTACTCGGCCTCGTCGCCGGCACGCGCCAAGCCTTCCTCCTCGGCCTCGTCCCAATAGGCGAGGCGGTCGATCAGTTCGGCTTCGAGCGCTTCCTTGGCGAGCAGGGGGCCGCGATCGATTTGCGCGCGCACCGCATCCGGCGCCAGCTCGCGATCCTCGCCGACGCCGGTCACGAACTGCGCCAGCCAGGCGTCGACCAGCAAGCCCAGGTTCTCGCGCTCGGCTTGCGGCATGCGGCGCTCGGTCAGGAACGAAGCCGCACCCTTGGCTTCCTTGCGCTGGGCAACGCGGGCCACAATGTCGAGCTCCGCCAGCGCTTCGCCCAGGAACGGCTTCTTCAGCGAGAAGCCGGTCGCGTCGACGAGGCCCGAAGGCTGCAGCCAAACCTCGTCGAAGGCGCTCGCGAGGTAGTAGTGCAGGATTCCGTCGCCGCCTTCGCCGAAGGTTTCGCTGTGGGCGATGGCGAACTTGCCGCTGGCGCGGAAGCGAGCGAGCGCGAGGCGCAGCTCCTGTACCTGGGTGAGGCCGAGCGGTCCGAGGCCGACCCGGGCGACCAGCCCCTTGACGTTGTCGTCCTCGGCGGCGGCGTCGAGGGCCGCCACCACTTCGCGCAGCACGGGCGCGTCGTCGGAAAGCGCCGCGAAGGCGCTGTCGCTGCGCCGCTCGGCAAAGCCCGAGAACGTGTCGAGCAGCAGCACCGTGGCGCCGCGCGGCGCCTCGGGCCGCTCGAAGGCGGCGAAATCGCGATAGAGCCAAAAGCCGGTGCCGACCGCGCCGACAACGACCAGGCCGACCAGCGCCAGCAACCCGACCAGCAGACGGAAGAGGAAGCGGAAAAAGCCCATGGCGGGCTCAGTCTTGCCCGAAGGCCGAGCCTCTTGGCAAGGGCAAGGCTCGGTTGCCGATTCCTGCCGGCTTTGCTAGCAACGGGCGCCCGCGGCTCGGCGGGCTCAATCGACAGGCAAAGCGAGATGCGGCGCAAGGCGCGGCCCGGCGGCGGCCGCCAGATCGAGACGACCATCGCCGGGCTCGGCGGGCGCGGCGACGGTCTCGCCGCATTCCAGGGGCGGCCGGTCTTCGCCGCCTATGCGTTGCCCGGCGAGCGGGTGCGCCTCAAGGTGACCGGCGAGCGCGCTGGCGGCTTCAAGGCCGAGGTGCTGGAAATCCTGGAGCAGTCCCCGGCCCGCGTCGAGCCGCCCTGTCCGCATTTCGGGCCGTGCGGCGGCTGCGCGCTGCAGCACTTGGAGGAGAGCGCCTATCGGACCTGGAAGGCCGCGCTCATTGCCGAGGCGCTGGCGCGCGCCGGTGTTGCGGCCGGCGCGCTGCGGCCGCCGATCTCCATTCCGCCCGGCCGGCGGCGGCGCGCCGATTTCGCGGCCCTGAAGCGCGGCAAGCGGATGGAGCTCGGCTTCCACGCCCGGGAGAGTCACGAGATCGTCGATCTCGAAACGTGCCTGCTGCTGACGCCCGGCTTGCTGGCTCTGATCGAGCCGTTGCGCGCGCTCTTTTTCGAGCTGCTGGTCGACGGCGAGGCCGCCGAGGCGATCTTCAACGACTGCGACAACGGCCTCGACCTGCTGCTGGCGAGCGCGCGGCCGCTCGATCTCGCGGCGCGCCAGCAG
>JBOHKJ010000177.1:0-5337 GCA_050728975.1 Kiloniellales bacterium
CGAGAGCCCGACCTTCGAAGCCGAGGTGCAGATCGTGCTGGCGAGCTGATAGAGCTATCGCTCCAGCATGACCGACACGGGTGAAGCGGCGATGAAGGGTTTGGAACCGCTGGCGGAGGGGGTGGGATTCGAACCCACGGTACGGTTTTACCCGCACACACGCTTTCCAAGCGTGCGCCTTAAGCCGCTCGGCCACCCCTCCAGATGTCCGGCTCGGAACCAGCCTCTCTCGAAGCGGTCCGCGCCGATCCGGCGTGCGGAAATTAGGGGAGCGGACCAGCCATTGCAACGACGAGCGGCCGGCGGGACCCTCGACAATCGGCCCCCCAAAGTCGGCCCCCTATAATCGACCCCCCATAATCGGCAGGGGCAGCGGCGGTTGGCCGGCACCCCTGCCGGCTGTTAGGCTTCGGGCCGATTCGCCGGCTCAACCTCAGGGAGAAGCCGCGCGCCCCGGGGGACCGGGAAGAAAGGGAGAGGGATGCGAAAGGCGCTTCGCCTGATCGGGGCCGCGCTCGGCTGGCTGCTGATACTGGCCGCGCTGGCGCTGCTGGCCCGCGACCTCCTCGCGTACATAAACAGCGGCAATTTCGCCGCCATGCCACTTGGCGAGCTGTGGTATCGCGTCAACCGTTTCAGCCTGAACCTGCTCCAGGCCGGCATCGAGCGCAATATCTCCCAGTGGCTGTGGCAGGACGTGCTGGCGCCATCGCTGCTGTGGCCCGCCTCGCTGGTGTTCGGCGTTCTCGGGTTGCTGCTGGCCTATCTCTGCCGGCCGCGACAGGGCCCGCGCCGCCGCTTCGCCAGCCGCCCCTGACGGCTTAGCAGCCTACCGTTCTTCTGTCTTGAGGGCGGCCAGGAAGGCCGACTGCGGAATCTCCACCTTGCCGAATTGGCGCATCCGCTTCTTGCCTTCCTTCTGCTTGTCGAGGAGCTTGCGCTTGCGCGAGATGTCGCCGCCGTAACACTTGGCGGTCACGTCCTTGCGCAGCGCGCTCACCGTCTCGCGGGCGATGATGCGGCCGCCGATCGCCGCCTGGATGGCGATCTTGAAGAGCTGGCGCGGGATCAGGTCCTTCAGGCGCAGGCAGAGCGCGCGGCCGCGCGCCTCAGCCTGGCTGCGGTGGACGATCATGGCGAGCGAATCGACCGGCTCTGCGTTCACCAGGATCGAGACCTTGGCGAGATCGCCCTCGCGATAGCCGTCGAGGTGGTAGTCGAAGGAGGCGTAGCCGCGCGACACCGATTTGAGACGGTCGTAGAAATCGAACACCACTTCGTTGAGCGGCAGGCGATAGACCACCATGGCGCGGCTGCCGGCATAGGTGAGGTCGATCTGCTCGCCGCGCCGGTCCTGGCACAGCTTCAAGACCGCACCCAGATGCTCGTCCGGCACCAGGATGGTCGCCTTGATCCAAGGCTCCTCGATCGTCTCGATCTTGACCGGATCGGGCATGTCGGTCGGATTGTGAAGGTCGATCACCCAGCCGTCGGTCAGTTGAATGTGATAGACGACGCTCGGCGCCGTGGTGATAAGGTCGAGATCGAACTCCCGCTCCAGGCGCTCCTGCACGATTTCCAAGTGCAGCAGTCCGAGAAATCCGCAGCGGAAGCCGAAGCCGAGCGCCGCCGAAGTTTCCGGCTCGTAGACGAAGCTGGAGTCGTTCAGCGCCAGCTTGGCGAGCGAATCGCGCAGATCCTCGTAGTCGGCGGCATCGACCGGGAACAGGCCGCAGAAGACCACCGGCACGCTGGGTTTGAAGCCCGGCAGCGGCTTGGCGGTTTGGCGCCGCTCTTCGGTGATGGTGTCGCCGACCGAGCAGTCGGCGACCGACTTGATCGACGCGGTCAAGTAGCCGAGCTCGCCGGGACCGAGCTCCGCCACCTTTTCCATCTTGGGCGTGAAGATGCCGACGCTGTCGATCTGGTGGACCGCGGCGCTGCGCATCATGCGGATCTTCATGCCCGGCTTCAGCACACCGTCGAAGACCCGAATAAGCGTGATCACGCCGAGATAGGAATCGTACCAGCTGTCGACCAGCAGCGCCTTCAGCGGCGCGCTCGCGTCGCCGCTCGGTGCCGGGAGACGCGCCACCAGCGCCTCCAGCACCTCGTCGATTCCCAATCCGGTCTTGGCCGAGATCGGGATCGCCTGCGAGGCGTCGAGACCGATCACGTCCTCGATCTGCTGTTTGACGCGCTCCGGCTCCGCGGCCGGCAGATCGATCTTGTTGAGGACCGGAACGATCTCATGGTCAGCATCGAGCGCCAGGTAGACGTTGGCGAGCGTCTGCGCCTCCACGCCCTGGCTGGCGTCGACCAGCAGGATCGAGCCTTCGCAGGCGGCGAGCGAGCGGCTCACCTCATAGGAGAAATCGACGTGCCCGGGGGTATCGATCAGGTTGAGCTGATAGGCCTCCCCGTTACTCGCCCGGTAGTTGAGGCGCACGGTCTGCGCCTTGATGGTGATGCCGCGCTCGCGCTCCAGTTCCATGGAATCGAGCACCTGCTCCTTCATCTCGCGCGCCGCCAAACCGCCACAGGCCTGGATCAGGCGGTCGGCCAGCGTCGACTTGCCGTGATCGATGTGGGCGACGATGGCGAAGTTGCGGATATGGGCGAGGTCGGTCATAGCTTGCGGAAGCAGGGCCGGGGCGGCGGTTAAAGTGGGGGCAGCGGGCCGAATGGCGGGCCCGCTATAGCACCTGCCAAGCCAGCTCGCCAAGAGGGTCGCCGGACGGCCCCGGAGGGAGTGCAAGCAATGGCGAGAGAGTGCCACAGGAAAACCGGCCGAAAGCCACGGCGCGTCATGACCGGAGCCACCGACGTGAGGGGCCTGACCCTGCTGGGCCGTGCCGCCACTTTGCCCGCGAGCCCCGACCAGGCCGTGTTGGAGAGCGTCCCGAACGGCCAGCGCGGTACGACTTATCTGGTGCGGTTCGTGGCGCCCGAATTCACTTCGCTCTGCCCGATGACCGGGCAACCCGATTTCGCGCATCTGGTGATCGACTACGTTCCCGGAGCGCGGCTTCTCGAAAGCAAGTCGCTGAAGCTGTTCCTCGGCTCGTTCCGCAATCACGGCGCCTTTCACGAGGACTGCACCGTGACCATCGCCAAGCGCATCGAGAGTGCGGTCAAGCCGCGCTGGCTCCGCATCGGTGGCTACTGGTATCCGCGCGGCGGAATTCCGATCGACGTCTTCTATCAGTCAGGGCCGCCACCAAGGGGGCTGTGGCTGCCGGACCAGGGCGTTCCGCTCTATCGCGGTCGCGGCTAGGCCTCCGCGCCGTTCGGGATCCGACGCCATGATCGCGATCGAGTCGATCGACCATTTCGTCCTGGTGGTGCGCGATCGAGAATCTGGTCGAGGTGGCGAATCTCGTGGGATGATGCCCGACCGAGGCTCGACGCCGATGGTCCTGTCGATATCCCGGATCGTCGGATCCCGCCCGAAAACGTGTGATGACGCCTGGCTCGACGCCGCCACTTTGCGAGACAGGCTGGGCGTGAAGGCTTCGCTTTCAGCGACGGCATACCGGTGGTTTTCGAGCGCTTCCGCGTGGCTTTGCCGCCCGAGGCAGCGGACTCGGAATGACTTGGGCGGATCCGCCGGTAGGAGAATATTCCGCGATCCGCTCTAGGCAGCAATTGCCGATTCCGCCGATGACCGGCAACCTTTGCTATCGAAGCATTTTTCGGCCGCGGTTTACCTGCCGTTAAGGGCGATGCCCGCACCCTGCGCCCCATGCTTCGCGTCTATGAATGCATCACCCAGCAACACGACTGGCCCCTCCTGATCGTGGCGGCCCTGCTCTGCACGCTGGGGGCCTTCACCGCGCTCAGCCTTGCTGCGCGTGCGCAGACCTCGACAGGGGCCGTGCAGGCTTCCTGGCTGGCGGCGACCGCGGTCGTTGCCGGAACCGGCATCTGGGCCACGCACTTTGTCGCGATGATCGCCTTCAAGCCCGAATTGCCGATGAGCTTCGATCTCGCCCTCACCTTGCTGTCGGTCGCCATCGCGGTCGCGGTGACGGGCTTGGGCTTCGCCCTGCCGATTCATTTCCTCCGCGATCATCGGTTCGGTCGACTGGCAGGCGGCATCGTCTTCGGGATAGGCATCTTCGCGATGCACTACACGGGAATGAGCGCGGTCACCATCATGGCCACGATCGACTACGATCCGGCCTATGTGGCCGCCTCGCTGGCGATTGGCGTTACGCTGAGCGCGTTCGCATTCTCGATCGGATTCTCGAACAGCGAGCTGCGTGTCCGGCTGGCGGTCGCCAGTCTGCTTGCGCTGGCTATCTGCGGACTCCACTTCACCGGGATGGCGGCCGTCAGCTTCGCATACAACCCCTTCGCCTGGGTTGCCGAAAAGACGGTAGACGATCAGTGGCTGGCCATCGGCATCGCGATCTCGATGCTCTTCATCATTGGCGGCGGGCTCGGCGGCTCCTTCGCCGACCAGCGTATCGCCACCGTGTCCGCCCGCGAGGCCATGCGGCTGCGCGCGCTGGTGAGCGAGCTGGAAGAGACCAAGCGACACCTGGAGTCGACAAGCGGGCAGTTGATGACCGCGCTCGATGCCGCAGCCGCCGGCAGTCAGGCGAAGTCCCGCTTCCTGGCGATCATGAGCCATGAGCTGCGGACGCCGCTCAATGCCATCCTCGGCTTCGCCGAGCTCCTCCGAGCGGGCGGCGGCGGGCCCTTGAGCGAAGATCAGTGCGAATACATAGACAACATCCACGAAGCGGGAGCCCAATTGCTCGGTATCGTCAACGACGTGCTCGACCTAACGATGCTCTCGGCCGGGCAGGTCGAGTTGAAGGAGAAGGAGGTCGATCTGCGCGAAACCGTGGAGAGCGTGCTCTCCGTGCTAGAGCCCCACGCAGCGAGGAAGCGCATTTCGATCGGGAAGGACTTCGGCCGCAACCTTCCGCGCATTCTGGCCGACCCCTTGCGTCTTCGGCAGGTCGTGCTGAATCTGCTCTCGAATGCCGTGAAGTTCACGCCCGAAGACGGCGACGTGCAGGTCGCGATCGGGCGCGACAAGGACGGTGTTGTGCTGAGCGTCGCGGACAACGGGATCGGGATTGCCAGAGAGAAGCTGTCGCAAATTCTCAGGCCCTTCGGCCAGATCGACGTCCGGCTGGAGCGCCGCTACGAAGGGATCGGCCTCGGTCTTCCGATCGCCAAGCGTTTGGTGGAGCTCCATCACGGCCAATTGGAAGTGGAGAGCGACGAGGGAGCAGGCACCACCGCGACCGTGCGGCTTCCCTTCTCGCGCATCGCTCAAGCCGCCGAGAGCGCGGCCTGAAGCGCCACACTTGCCGGCGC
>JBOHKJ010000178.1:0-3851 GCA_050728975.1 Kiloniellales bacterium
CGCGAGCCACTGCGAGGCCGTGTTCGCGCGCGCGCTGGAGCGAAACCCCGATCTGCCGGGCGGCTGCGAGTAGAATCCTCACCGCTCCTCCGGCGGCTTGACGTGGCGGAACTGCAGCAGGAGCAGCAGGTCGTAGGCGCTCTACGAGAACCAGGACGACGAGGGGGAGGCGGAGGGCTAATGGCCATTCGAGCCGCGCGACCGGCCCCGGCCCGGTCGCGGGGACAACCTGCGCGCCGAGACAATGCCGGGCGCCGCTGCCACAATGCCGGCCGCTCTTCGCCCAGGTTACATTTCGCTTCGGTAGTTTTCGCCCCGGTCGGACGCGCCGCCTCCATGCTCTCCTACCGTCACGGATTCCACGCCGGGCATCACGCCGATGTCCTGAAGCACGCCGTGCTGCTGTTCCTGCTGCGCTATCTGCAGCGCAAGGAGGCACCGCTGCTGATCCTCGACAGCCACGCCGGCGCCGGCCGCTACGACCTGGGCGCGCCCGAGGCGCTCAAGCTCGGCGAATTCCGCGGCGGCATCGCCCGGCTGCTCGCGCGCGGCGGGTCCTCTGTGCCCGAAGCGCTCGCCGACTATCTCGCCCTGGTGCGCGCCGCCAATCCCGGCGGCGGGCTTGCGGTCTATCCCGGCTCGCCGGCGCTCGAAGCGGCCCTTTTGCGCCCGCAGGACCGGCTCGCGCTGTTCGAGCTGCATCCGAGCGATCACCGTGCGCTCGCGGCGCTGATGCAGGGCCGGCCGCGCGTTACGGTGAGCAACGCCGACGGCCTCAAGGGGCTGGTGGCGAGCCTGCCGCCGCCGGAGCGGCGCGGCCTCTTCGTCGTCGATCCGAGCTACGAGGTGAAGAGCGACTACGAGCGGGTGCCGGCGGCATTGCTCAAGGCCTGGCGCAGGTTCGCAACCGGCGTCTATCTGCTGTGGTATCCGGTGATCGAGCGCGCGCGAGCGGACGCCATGATCGCGGCGCTGGTCGACGGCGGGCCGGACCGGCTCTATCGCCTGGAGCTCTGCGTTGCGCCCGACAAGGCCGGGCTCAACACGCCCAAACTGGGCATGACCGGCTCGGGGCTGCTGATCGTCAATCCGCCCTATACGCTGCCGCCCGCCGCGGCGACTTTCCTGCCGTGGCTCGCCGAAACTCTCGGCGCCAAGGGGCCGGTCGCTGCCGAATGGCTGGCGGGCGGGTAGGGGGCTGCCTGCGGGCAGGCTCCCGCAGCGCTCACCCCGCCACCACGCGGTATTCGTCGCGCTTCACCTTGGAGAGGTCGCTGCCTTCGATACGGATGAGGCGCGTCTCGCCTTCGCGCTCCGGGGCGTGAAGCTGGCCGATCTCGTAGTAGACCGCGTCGCCGGGCTTGAGCGTGTAGGTCTCGACCGGGGCGGCCAAGCCCGGCTTGCCATTCTTGGGCGCGGCGAGCTTGCGATACTCGGTCATCCTGGTTTCGCCCAGCGCCTGGCCGTAGATCGCCCAGGAGGGCCCGTGGTCGTGCGGGCTGGAGGACTTCGGCCCCTTGTAGACATGCGCCAGGATGCAGAAGCCGAGCTCCGGGTCGCGGTAGAGGATGCGCCGCTCGCCCTCAGCCTGCGGGCCGAGCTGCGCGGCGACGAAGTCTCGATCTTTCAGAAGGTCCTTCAGCCGCGCACAGATCTTGCGCTGCCCGCCGCCGTCCGGCTCGGCCTTCAACAAATCGTGACAGTCCGCGGCGAAGCTTTCGAGCGTGCTCGACATCGGCGCTGAGGTTAGCGCTCCATCGTCGGCAGGCCAAGTACCGGCACGCCGAGCGACGCTGCCGCAGCCTTGCCTCCAAGCTTCCCGGTTGAATGCGGCCGGGCTTGCCCTCAGGTGGTGTGGAGGCGCGCCGCGGCGCGCGAACCCGCAATCGACCCGAGAGGAGCGAGCCATGAAATCCTCCAGACTGACGACCCTTGCGGCGGCGAGCGTTCTGGCGCCCGCGCTGGCGCTGCCGGCGGTCGCTGCCGAGCAGAGCGCGAAGCTCACGACAGGCGCCAAGCCGGCGACCGTTACCGTCGATCTGGCGATGGAAACCGGCGGCGAGCGCTGGCTGACCGTGTCGCCGCAAAAAGTGCCTGCCGGAAAGGTTGTCCTCCAGTTCGACGAGGAGGCGATCACGGCAGTCAACGAAGGGACCTCGCTCGGCATGGCGACGGCCCCCGAGTTCTACCTCGTCAAGCGCGCCACCGGCGACGAAACGCTCCCGATGAGTCTGGACAGATCCAGGGTCGACCTCGAAGAGCTCGAGGGCGAAATGGGCCTGGGCCGTATCGATGCGAATGGCCGGCGCTCGATAACCTTGAAGCTCGAGCCCGGCGGCTACCTGCTATTCGACAATGCGGGGGATGCGTTCAGCGAAGGCGCACACACGCTGCTAAGCGTAACGCCGGAGGAGCCGAGCCGGGCGAGCTAGCCCGGCTCGGCGCGCCAAGCCGCGGCGCGGGTGAACGAGGCGATTAAATCGCCGGCGGCAGCGGCCGCGCCCGGCGCAGGTCGAGGGCGGTGTGCACCAGCAGCGCCGCCAGCACGATGCCGCCGCCCAGTAGCGCGCTCGCGCTCAGCCGCTCGGCGAGAAAGACCCAGACCCACAGCGGCCCCAGGATCGGCTCCAGCAGCGAGACGAAGGCGACCTGAGCGGCTGGCGCGAGCCGCGCGCCGGTGGTGAAGAGCGCCAGACCCAGCCCGAGCTGCCCGGCGCCGAAGATTACCAGGAGGCCGAACGCGCCGGCTTCGACCGCGAGCGGCACCTCCAGCGTCACCGCGAGCGTAAGCGCGATCGCCGCGTCGATCAGCGCGCTGAGGCAGGTGGCCGGCGTCATGCGCACCGCGCGGTGCTTGCGGATCGTCACGATCGAGATCGCCAGCGCGATGGCGATTGTCGAGGCGACCAGGTCGCCGGCCAGCGAGCCGCCCGCCGCCGCGTCGCGCGCCGAGCCGGAGACCATGATCGCGACCCCGGCGAGCGCGCCCGCCATGGCGATCCAGCTGCGCAGCTTCACGGCTTCGCCTAGCACGACGCGGCCGAGCAGGGCGGCGAGCAGGGGCGCGGTCGAGAGGATGATCAGCGTGTTGGCGACGCTGGTGAGCTTGAGCGCCACCACCAGCGCGATCGAGGCGGTGGCGAAGCAGAGCGCCACCACCAGTCCCGGCCGGCCCATCGATCGGAAGGCGGCCGGCGCACTGGCGCGGTCGCGGAGCAGGATGAACAGCAGCAGGAACAGGAACGCGAAGAACGAGCGCCAGAAGACGACGGTCCAGACGTCGAGCGGGCCCAGCAGGCGCACGATCAGCCCGCCGCTGCTCCAGACGATCGCGGCGGCGGCGACCAGCAGCAGGCCGTGCCGTATCTGCGCGGCGTCCTGCTCTCCGCTGTTGCCCGGCGAGAGGCCGCCACCCGCTGCGCCGAGCGGAGGCCGAGCGAGCGCGGTCATGATTGGGTCGATCTCCGTCGATCCCCGGGGCGGCCGATCCGGCCCGAAGCGCGACAATCAACCGCAGCCGCGCCGCACCAGGCAAGCGGGAAAGATCGATGGCAGCTATGAGCGGCACGCCGCGGCTGCCGCCATCGGCGCTCGGCCGGCCCTAGAAGCGGCCGGCCTGGAAGTCGAGGATCGCCTGGCGGATCTCGCCCTCGTGGTTCATCACGAAGGGGCCGTAGCGGGCGACCGGCTCGCGCAGCGGCTTGCCGGCAACCAGAATGAGCCGCGCCGGCTTTTCGCCGCCACTGACGGAAACCGCCTCGCCGAGGCTGAGCACCGCCAGCTCGCCGCGCTTCACCGCCTTGCCGGCGACCTTGGTATCGCCTTCGAAGACATAGGCGAAGGCGTTGTGG
>JBOHKJ010000179.1:0-5037 GCA_050728975.1 Kiloniellales bacterium
GAGCTACTTTGCCCGGCTGCGCCGCGGGACATCGACTACGCCCAACACATCAAGATTTATGGTGCTGCGCCCGAAGGCCAGCGCCGCTACAGTCCCGCAGAGTGCATCGGCGCGCACAAGCATCGCATCGAAGGCAATCCCGACGCCAAGCACGTTTCGACTAGCTACTCCGAACGGCTCAATCTCAATATCCGTATGGGCAACCGGCGCATGACACGGCTCACGAATGCCTTTTCAAAAAAGGCCGAGAACCACGCGCACATGATGGCGATCTATTTCATGCACTACAATTTCGTTCGCATCCATCAGACGCTAAAAATCACCCCGGCAATGGCTGCTGGGATCACTCCCACGCTTTGGGAAATGTCTGATATGGTTGCCGTACTCGAAGCGTGGGAGGCCGATCAGCATGGGGCACGAGCAAAGCAAGATTGAAGGACTGCTTCGCAAATTGATGGCAGCGGAACTTGGACAGTTCCCCGAGCGACGTAGCAAATTGCATGCGCCCAATGCGAAGGGCGTCTATGTCATTTATGACCATCGTGGGAAGGTTCTACACGTCGGAAGCACACCCCGCGCCCGGAATGGTATCCGTCAGCGGCTCTGCGACCATCTCGCTAGCCAATCGTCATTCACCCAGAAATATTTCAAGGGCAAAGGGGCGTGCCTACGCGATGGCTGCACCTTCCGGTGCCTCCCCGTAACTAAGCCGCGACAGCGTGCATTGCTGGAGGCGCTTGCGATTGGCCGGCTGTGCCCCGACCATATCGGCCACGGTTTGGAATAGAGCCAAACTGGACCACTACCGGATTTTAGGTATGCTTGCTACCTAATGCCGGTAAAGTGCCACGAAGCCGAGGCTGTTCTACCAATTGTCGGCCGGTGAGACGTGGGTCTTGCGCTCGGCTCGCTCCGTTGAGCTCGGGGACCGGACGATCGGGTGCGCCGGCAATAGGCAGACATTCGTCACGGAGCGATTCGATGACCTGGAGCGCGCGACTTTGCGTGCGAGATTCGCTTTCCAACAAGGGCGTCGATGACCGGACAGTCCGGAACCTTAGCGCCTGAACAGGCCGCCACGGTCTCCGCAAGCGTGCGCTCCAGCCTCCGGAGGTCTGCGAGCTTGGCGCGCACGTCCGCAAGGTGATGCAGCGTCATCTCCTGCACTTCGGCGCAGGTAAAGACGTGGCGATCTACCAACGACAGAAGACCGCGGATCTCTTCGATCCCGAAGCCTAGCTCGCGCGCCCGCAGGATGAAGCGAAGCCGGTGCTCGTGCACCTCATCGTATGTCCGGTAGCCGCTCGGAGTGCGCGGCGGGTCCGGCAAGAGCCCGATCTTCTCGTAGTACCTGACGGTCTCCAGATTGCAGCCGGTTCGCTTGGCCAGCTCGCCGCGCTGCAGGCTCTTCACCTTGTCGTGATCGCGGACCACCGATTTCCTCCTTGAGCCTGTAGCAACTACAGACCCTACGTTAGGTCTCGAAGCGAGACTTGGCAACGGATAGCGAGGCCTGAAATGAAGGCATCGAGCTCGGAAGCGGGCTTCAAGCCGGATGCCGCAGACGTTCGACTATCGACGGGGCGGAGCGGGATCGAGCGTCAGGGGCTGATAGCCGTTGGCGGCATCCTGGGAGCGTTGGCAGCCTCTTCCTGCTGCATCGTGCCGCTGGCGCTGTTCAGTCTCGGGATCGGCGGCGCCTGGATTGGCAATCTTACGGCGCTCGCGCCCTACCAGCCGATCTTCATCACGATCACACTCGGCTTCCTCGCGGCAGGCTTTTATCTCGTCTACCTGCGCCCAAAGAGAGACTGCGCCGCGGGCAAGGCCTGCGCGCGGCCTCTGACGCGCCGCGTGGTCAAGACGAGCCTCTGGACCGCGACGGCACTGGTCGCCGCGGCACTCGCTTTCCCCTACGTGGCACCGGCTCTCTTGGGCGTTTGATGCAGCAAGGAGGAGACCCGCACCATGCCCATCTTTCGCGCTGCCGCAACGATTGCCGCCATGCTGCTTGCCAGCAGCGCCGCATTCGGCGCCGAGCGCACGGTCATGCTCACGGTCGACAATATGACCTGTGCGAGCTGTCCCTACATCGTGAAGCAGTCGCTTGCGCGCGTCCCAGGCGTGAGTGCCGTCGAGGTGTCATTCGAGCGCAAGACGGCGGTGGTGACCTTCGAAGATGAGAAGGCCGGCATCGCGGACTTGACGGCTGCGACCGCCAAATCCGGGTTTCCGTCACGACCGATCGAGCAGTAAGGCGCCCAGCCTCGTCCAGCGAGGTGCCGCAAGCGAGCCTCTGTCAACTTCCGCGGAGCTTCGCAAAGGAGCCAAGAAGGATGCACCACTCCCCCGGGCACGTCCCGTCCTACGAGGTGCGGCCGGGCGTCGCCTTTCCCAATTGGGACGCCGTATCGTCGCGGCAGGCACACGACGCCTTGCTCGCAACGCTGGCGCTCTACGACCCCTTCCGGGATCGGTCCGGCTTCGCGCCCGAGGATGACAAGGTCCGCCAGGCGCTGCTGCGCCACTACCTCGAGAGCGGGCGGGCGCCAGGCCGCGACGAGCTCAGGCGCGCAACCGGCCTGCCGGAAGCGATCGTCAAGATCGTTCTCGCTGATCTGCGCGACCGCGACCTCGTCGTGCTCGATCGCGACGGCGTCGGCATCGTCGGCGCCTATCCATTCACCGATAGAACCACCGAGCATCGCGTCGTCATCGAGGGTCGCGAGATCAACGCCATGTGCGCGCTCGACGCCCTCGGCGCCGGCGCCATGGCGCGCCGCGACAGCGCGATCCTGTCCCAATGCCGGGAATGCAGGGCACCGCTTCGCATCCTCACGGCCGCCGCCGGCACCACGATCGGAGATGTGCAGCCTGCCGACCCGATCGTCTGGATCGGCCGGCACTATCGAGGCAACTGCGCGGCAAGCTCACTGTGCATGACCATGTGCTTCTTCTGCTCGGAGGCGCATCTCGAGGCTTGGCGCGTCGCGCAGGTCCATCTCGATGGCTTCCGGCTCTCGCTCGCCGAGGGTCTGGAGGTCGGCCGCGCGCTCTTCGAGCCCGCGCTATCGGGAACAACGCAATAAGTGTCTCGACATGGACGACAAGAAGCTGATCTGGACCGGCGGCGCCGGCTCGGTGATTGCGGCAATCTGCTGCTTCACGCCGATGCTCGTGGTGGTACTGGGCGTGCTCGGCCTGTCGGCATGGCTCGGCTGGATCGACTACCTGCTGTTCCCGACATTGGCCCTGTTCCTCGGCATCACCGCCTATGGACTATGGCGCCGCCAGCGCGCGGCCGCATGCGGAAAGGTCGAGACCACGAAGGTAAAGGAGACCGGTCATGAATGACTGCTGCACGGCGCCAAGCAGAAGCGGGAATAGCCGGTATGACATTGCTATCATTGGGGCAGGCTCGGCCGGATTCTCGGCGGCAATTACGGCCGCTGAGCAGAGCGCGCGTGTCGCTCTAGTCGGACACGGCACCGTCGGCGGCACCTGCGTCAATACCGGCTGCGTGCCGTCGAAGAACCTGATCCGGGCGGCTGAAGCCCATCATCAGATCGAGGAAGCGTCGAGGTTTGCGGGCATTGGCGGAAAAGCACAGGTCAGAGACTGGCATGCCATCCTGTGCCACAAGGATGAGCTGGTGGCATCGTTGCGCCAAGCCAAGTACGTCGACCTCCTGCCAGAGTACAACACGATCGCCTATCTCGAAGGCCGGGCACGGCTGACGAGTGCCGGCGTCACCGTGGACGGCACGCCGATCAAGGCCGGCAAGGTAATCATCGCGACCGGCGCCTCGCCTGTGCCGCCGCCGATCCCCGGGATCGACAGCGTTCCCTATCTCACCAGCACCGCGGCGCTCGAGCTGGAGCGCCTGCCGCGCTCGCTGCTCGTGCTGGGCGGCGGCTATATCGGCTGCGAGCTCGGGCAGATGTTCGCCCGCCTGGGCGTCAGTGTGACCATCGTCGACATCGTCCCGATCCTGTCCGCGGGCGAGCCCGAGATCTCGCAGGCCTTGGCCGGCCACCTCCGCAACGAGGGGATCGCCATCCGCGAGAACGTCGAAACCCGGGCGATCCGAAGGACGGACCGTGGTGTGGTCCTGGAAATCTCCTCTGATGACAGGCATGAGGCTGTCGAGGCCGAACAGGTTCTGGTGACCACCGGCCGGAAGCCGAATACCGAGGGCCTGGGGCTAGTGGAGGCTGGGGTCGAGCTTCTTCCGAACGGTGGGATTAGAGTGGATGACCGGATGCGCACGACGAAGCCGGGGGTCTACGCCGCCGGCGACGTGACGGGCCGCGACCAGTTCGTCTACATGGCCGCTTATGGCGCGAAGATCGCGGCGAAGAACGCCCTCAACGGCGAGAGCCTGCGCTACGACAACACGGCGATGCCGGCGGTGGTGTTCACCGATCCCCAAGTGGCAAGCGTCGGCCTGACGGAGGCGCAAGCGCGTCAGGCCGGCCACGAGGTCAAGACGAGCATTCTGCCGCTCGATCAGGTGCCGCGCGCCTTGGCCGCACGCGATACGCGCGGCCTCATCAAGCTGGTAGCGGAGGGGAGGGCGAGCCGACTGCTCGGCGCCCATATCCTCGCGCCAGAAGGCGCCGACAGCATTCAGACAGCCGCCCTCGCGATCAAGCACGCGCTGACGGCTGCCGATCTCGCGGACACGATCTTTCCGTATCTGACGACGGTCGAGGGGCTGAAGCTCGCTGCGCAGGCCTTCGAGAAGGATGTGACCAAGCTTTCCTGCTGTGCAGGGTGAGCAAGGGAGATTGCAGCATGCCGCACGATAGCCGCGACAGAGATCGGTGCACTCGACATACTACGAGGCCAATCGGCCGAATAGTCAGGCTTCTCCTGGGAGTGTGGCTCGCTGCACTCGTTCTCCCGTACTTTGCTTCTGCAAGCTGGGCCTCGGCTCTTGCAACGCTGGGTACGGCGTCGGGCCTCCTTGCGTCCTATATGTTGATCCACCTCTTCGTTTGGAAATACTTTCCAAACCTCAATAAGTATCTCGGG
>JBOHKJ010000180.1:0-3524 GCA_050728975.1 Kiloniellales bacterium
ACGCCCTTGCCGGCGGCGAGCCCGTCGGCCTTCACCACAAGGCGGCCGCCAGCGGCCGCGGCCAGCTCGCGGATGTAGCGCTTGGCCGGCTTCAGCTCGGTAAAGCGCCGGTAGCCGGCGGTGGGGATGCCGAAGCGCCGGCAGAGGTCCTTGGTGAAGCCCTTGGAGGCTTCGAGGCGCGCTGCCGCCGCGCTCGGCCCGAAGGCCCTGATGCCGGTCGCCTCCAAGCGGTCGACCAGGCCCGCCACCAAGGGCGCTTCCGGGCCCACCACCACCAGATCGAGCTTCTGCTCGCGGGCGAAGGCGACCAGGCGCTCGCTCTCGTCGCTGCCGACGGCGACGCATTCGGCGTCGCGGGCGATCCCGGCGTTGCCGGGGGCGCAGAAGAGCTTGTCGCACAGCGGTGAGCCAGCCAGTGTCCAGGCCAGCGCGTGCTCGCGGCCGCCGCCGCCTACCAGGAGAATCCGCATCTCGTCTCCAGACCTTCTTTCCCGATCGGGCGCTCTTGTAGCATAAGGGGGAGGCCCTCATGAGCGACTTTCCCCCCGCCCCGACCGCGAACGCGGCCGGCGACAACCGGCCGGTCTTCTCGGTCTCCGAGATCTCCGCGCAGATCAAGCGCGCGCTGGAGCGCGACTTCGAATGGGTACGGGTGAAAGGCGAGATCTCCGGCTTCAAGCGCGCCGCCTCGGGCCATCTCTATCTCGCGCTCAAGGATGCCGACGCGGTGCTCGACGCGGTCTGCTGGCGCGGCACCGCCGGGCGGCTTGCAATCAAGCCCGAGGACGGGCTGGAAGTGATCGCCAGCGGCCGCATCACCAGCTACGCCGGGCGCTCCAAGTACCAGCTCATCGTCGAGCAGCTGGAGATCGCCGGAGAGGGCGCGCTCCTGAAGCTGCTGGAGGAGCGCCGCAAGCGCCTTGCCGCGGAGGGGCTGTTCGACGCCCAGCGCAAGAAGCCGCTACCGTTCCTGCCGCAGACGATTGGCGTCGTCACCTCGCCGACCGGGGCGGTCATCCGCGACATCCTCCATCGCCTTGCCGATCGCTTCCCGCGCCGGGTGCTGCTGTGGCCAGTGCTGGTGCAGGGCGAAGGTGCGGCCGATCAGGTGGCGCGCGCGATTGCCGGCTTCAACGCGCTCGAGCCCGGCGGCGCGCTGCCGCGCCCCGATCTCGTTATCGTCGCGCGTGGCGGCGGCAGCCTGGAGGATCTCTGGGCCTTCAACGAAGAGGTCGTGGTGCGCGCCGCCGCGGCCTCGGCGATACCGCTGATCTCCGCGGTCGGTCACGAGACCGACACCACGCTGATCGACTTCGCCGCCGACCGCCGCGCGCCGACGCCGAGCGCGGCCGCCGAGATGGCGGTGCCGGTGCGCGCCGAGCTGCTGAGCCAGCTCGCCGAGCTGGAGCGGCGCCGGCTGCAGGCCTGGAGCCGCAGCCTCGCCGAATTGCGCACCCGGCTCGAGGCGCTGGCGCGCGGCCTGCCGGAGCCGAGACGCCTGCTGGCCGAGCTGTCGCAGCGGCTCGACGAGCGCGCCGAGCGACTATTCAACTGCGGGCGCGCGCTCATCGAAGCGCGACGCCAGCAGCTGCGCGCGCTTCAGCTCGCGACACCGCGCGCGCAGATCGCCGAAAAGCGCGCCGAGCTCAAGAACGAGCTGCGCCACCTGGAGTCGGCGCGGATACGCTTCATCGACCGCAAGCGCGAGGCCTTTGCGCGGCTCGACGCCGGACGCCGGCTCGCGCGCTGCGCGGCCGAGCAGCTGCGCCAGGCCCGCAATGCGCTGGCGGCCTGCGCCGGTCTGCTGGAGAGTCTCTCTTATCACAATGTCCTAAAGCGCGGCTTCGCGGTGGTCCACGGCCCCGACGGCGTGATCCAGAGCGCGCAGGCGGTGACGGTCGGGCTTCCGCTGGCGCTGGAGTTCGCCGACGGGCGCGCGGCGGCGACCGGTGACGGCGGCGCGCAGAAAGCGCCGAGCGTGACGCCCAAGCCGGCGGCATCCCGAAAAGGCAAGCGCGACGATCCGCAAGGAAACCTGCTGTGACGCTGCCGCGAGTCTGCCTGCTGCTGACGCTGTCGCTGGCCGCGCTTGGCGCTGCGCGCGCCGCCGACAGTGCGCTCTCGCTCAGCGGTGCGCGCACCCAGGGCGGCCTGCTGCTCGGCGAGACGCTGCCCGGCGCCGAGGTGTTTCTCGACCAGAAGCCGGTGGCGGTCTCACCCGAGGGCCGCTTCCTCGTCGGCTTCGGCCGCGAGGCGGCGCCAATGGCGACATTGCGCGTCCTGCTGCCCGACGGCCGCGAGTTCCTCGAGCCGCTGGAGATCGCCCGGCGCGACTATCAAATCCAGCGCATCGACGGCCTGCCGCAGTCGATGGTGACGCCGCCCGAAGAGGTGCTGAAACGGATCGCCGACGACAACGCCAAGGTCGCCGCAGCACGCGCGGTCGCGCTGACGGAGACACTTTATGCCAGCGGCTTCGTCTGGCCGGCGCTGGGGCCGGTCAGCGGCGTCTACGGCAGCCAGCGAATTCTCAACGGCGAGCCGCGCCAGCCCCACTACGGCGTCGACGTCGCTGCCCCACGTGGCACCCCTGTGGTGGCGCCGGCCGATGGCCTGGTGACGCTCGCCGAGCGTGATCTGTACTACACCGGCGGCACGATCATCCTCGATCACGGCTACCGGCTTTCCTCGACCTTGATGCATCTCGACAGCGTCACCGTCGCGGTTGGCCAGCGCGTCGAGCAGGGCGAGCAGGTGGGCACGCTGGGTGCCACTGGGCGGGCAACCGGGCCGCATCTCGACTGGCGCATGAACTGGTTCGAGGAACGGATCGACCCGGCGCTCCTGGCCGGCCCGATGCCGGAGAGCGGGACTAACTAGCTGCGCGCCGTGGCCAAGAGCGGCGCCAGCAGCGCGTGGAGCGCCTGCGGCTCTTCGAAGACTAGGCTCACCGGCAGTACGCCGAAGGCGCCGCGCCGCGCGGAGGGGATGCGCGCTAGATCCTTCTCGGTGGTCACCGCAAGCGCGCCGAGCCGCTCCGCCTCGGCGGCGAGCGCATCGAGCTCGGCCTCACCGTAGGGATGATGATCGGGAAAGTCGCGCGTCGCCGCCAGCTCGGCGCCGAGCGCGCGCAGGGTCTCGAAAAATTTCTCAGGCCGCCCGATCCCGGCGAAGGCGAAGACCTTTTTTCCCTCGAAAGCGGCAGCGGCGGCCGGCGGCGGCTCGAGCCTGGCGCGCAGCGGCGGCAGGCGGCCGGAGAGCTGCGCCACCACGCCGCAGCGATCCTCGCCGATCAGGACCGCGCCCTGGGCGCGCGCGAGCCCCCCCGCCAGCGGCTCGCGCAGCGGGCCAGCGGGAACGACGCGCCCGTTGCCGAAGCCGAAGCCGCCGTCGACCGCCAGCAGCGAGAGATCCTTGGCGAGCGCCGGGTCCTGGAAGCCGTCGTCGAGCAGCAGCACGCGCACGCCGGCCCCGTGCGCCGCGCGCGCGCCGGCCACCCGGTCGCGCGCCACCCAGGCCGGCAG
>JBOHKJ010000181.1:0-3811 GCA_050728975.1 Kiloniellales bacterium
GAAACGAGCCGGGTGAGGTGGGCGAGTCCGATAGGCTTGCTCGCACGTCTGGAATCGAGACCGGCGATTGAAGCGCAATGGGGGTTCCAGTCGACTGCGTGAGCCCGCTCTACACACAACGAGCCGCCCCGGGTGTAAGCTCGGCGCCGCGCCCGCAACCGAAACCCCTGGAGATTCGCCGATGGCTTTGATTTTCTACTATGGCTCCGGCTCGCCCTTCGCCTGGAAGGTCTGGCTCACCCTCGAGCACAAGGGCATTCCCTACGAGCTCAAAGTGCTGTCCTTCGATCGCGACGAGACCCGCGCGCCGGCATTCCTCGCCGTCAATCCGCGCGGCCAGGTTCCAGCCATTGTCGACGACGGCTTCGCGCTCTGGGAATCGGCGGTGATCTGCGAATACCTGGAGGAGCGCTTTCCCGAGCCGGCGCTGCTGCCGGGCGACGCGAACGCGCGCGCCATTGCGCGCCGGATCGCCGCCGAGGGCGACGGCGACCTCTATGCGGCGGTGAGCGCGCTCTCCAGGATGGCCTTCTCTCGCAAGGAGCCGGCGAGCCCGGCGGAGATCGCGCAAGCGCAGCAGGGCGTGATGGAGGAGCTGGCGCGCTTCGAGGCGCTCTTCGTCGGACCGCATCTCGCCGGGCCGCTGTCGCTCGCCGACTTCACGGCCTTTCCCCACGTCCGCCTGCTGCAGCGCATCGAGCAGCGCCAGCCCGGCAACGGCATCGCCGCCGGGCGCCTGCCGCCCAAGCTGCGCGCCTGGGTGAAGCGCATCGAGGCGCTGCCCTGCTACGAGAAAACCATCCCGCCGCACTGGAAGGAGTGAGGGACGACGGTTCCGAAAGAGATCGTTTGTGCTGGCCTTGGCGGCCCTGTGGCCATCGCCGCCGGCAAGAGCAAGCGCCCTCCCGGAGCCAAAAACCTTTATATTGCAGAGGCCTGACAGGAATCCATACGGGTGATCTCATTTTGATTTCATATATTGACTTATGTGAAATTAAAACGTACCCTTCATGCTAAGAGGGAGGAGTCGGCCATGGCAGAGAACGTCTTCTATCTGCATGGGCACCCGGAGCCTATTCGGCACTACCTTCGGCTTGGCACTTCCGGCCATCGTCAGCTGGAAGCGCTGCTGGCTTCAGGCCAAATGCCAGTCGAGTCCGTTGTCGCAGAAGCGGCGGCGTTCGAACGCCAAGGCGATCTCGTCACTGCCCGCGAACAGCTCATGCGCTTGTCGAAGATCCCGGAATCTTTACGTGCACGGGGCTTCCTTGACGTCGATCTCGCTTCAGCTGCCCCGACGGCCCGACAGGCTGCCAAGCTGAAGGTTGCGGACGAGAAGTTAGGTGGCCTACTCCACCGAACGAGTGAACGCATGGAACGCATGGAACGCATGCAAGCAATGCTGGAGGACTTGCATAAGACGGTCGGTAATGCGGCGCGGTCGGCGACGCCGCGGCGTCGAGGTGGCGAGTCCAGCGCATCCGCATCCCGGAGTCGGTGAAGCCATGTCGACCGCAGTCGCAAGAATCATCGACGAGCTTCGAACGCACGGAGGCTTGCAGGGCAAGGACATCGCCAACATAGTCGATGTCTCGACCGCGACCGTTTCGCGTTGGTCGCGCGGGACCGGCACGCCGAATCTTCATACGCAAACGGTCATCGCCGATCTTCGCTATGTCGTCGATCGCCTGTCTGACTTCTATACGCCAGACGAGACGCGCCTTTGGTTGCACTCGCGGCATCCGTTGCTGAGAGGAGAGCGTGCGATCGACTTGATCAACAACGATCGCACCGAGGAAGTGCTCGCTGTTATCGAGCGCCTCGACTCAGGGGCGTATATCTGAGTCTCTCGTGGTCGAGCGACGTGCCCGAGATATCGAGCTCTTGGATGCCTTGGACGCTCACGAGAGTGTGGCGTACGAAGGCAAGGTCTGGCGGATCGTGCGCGAGGGACGCGATCCCCTTCAGGGTTATCCGGCGGGTGCCCGGTGGGACCCGGGAATGCTCGACGTAATCTACACATCGCTGAAGCGCGAAGGCTCGCTCGCCGAGATTTTTTTCCACCTGAGCCGGCAGCCGGTCTTCCCATCGAAGATTCGCTCGGTGCTCCACCGTATCTCGGTCCGCACCCGAAGGACCCTCAAGCTGGCGAGTATTGAAGAGGTTGCCCGGCTCGGCGTTCCGGAAGGTGCGTTCTCGGAATTCGCTTACGAACGCACCCAAGCCATCGGCGATGCCGCGGCGTTCCTCGGGTTCGACGGTCTTCTCGTTCCAAGCGCACGCTGGGACTGTCTGAACCTGGTGATATTTACGGATCGGCTCGCGCCGGCCGACCTGACGGTCGAACGATCGGAACCGGTCGACTGGGCGGACTGGCGTCGAGAATACAGTCTGTCGAGAAAGGCTCGACGGGACGCTCTTTCCGCGGCTGCCTATCCGCAGAAGCGGTAACCCGTCCCGCCACACCCTAGACGCCCCTACCTTGTCGGCACCGGCTTCTCGCCCGCGTAGTCGTAGAAGCCGCGCCCGGTCTTGCGGCCGAGCCAGCCGGCCTCGACGTACTTAACGAGGAGCGGGCAAGGGCGGTACTTGCTGTCGGCCAGCCCGTCGTAGAGCACCTGCATCACCGCGAGACAAGTGTCGAGCCCGATGAAGTCGGCGAGCTCGAGCGGGCCCATCGGATGGTGCGCGCCGAGCTTAAGCGCCGTGTCGATCGAATCGACCGAGCCCACCCCCTCGTAGAGCGTATAGACCGCCTCGTTGATCATCGGCAGCAGGATGCGGTTGACGATGAAGGCCGGGAAGTCCTCGGCCATCGCCGGCGTCTTGTCGAGCTTGATGGTGAGCTGCTTCACCGCCTGGAACACCGGCTCTTCGGTCGCGATGCCGCGGATCAGCTCGACCAGCTCCATCAGCGGCACCGGGTTCATGAAATGCATGCCCATGAAGCGCCCGGGGCGGTCGGTTACCGAAGCCAGCCGCGTGATCGAGATCGAGGAGGTGTTGCTGCAGATCACCGCGCTCTTCTTGAGCACCGGACAGAGCTTCTTGAAGATCTCGCGCTTCAAGGCTTCGTCCTCGCTCGCCGCCTCGATCACCACGTCGCAGTCGGCGAAGATCTTGTAGTCGGTGCCGGTCTCGATGCGCTTCAGCGCCGGCTCGATCTCCTTGTCCTCGATCTTGTCGCGCTGGGCCTGGCGCTCCATGTTCTTGCGTATCGCGGAGAGCGCCTTGTCGAGCTGCTCCTGGCCGACGTCGAGCAGCTTCACCGTGAAGCCGCCGAGTGCGGCCACATGGGCGATGCCGGCCCCCATCTGCCCGGCGCCGATAATGCCGATCGATTTGAAATCGAAGCTTTCGCTCGCGCTGTTGTCTTGCGCCATGGTCCTGATCTCTTGTCCCCTTGCGGGCCCCGATCGCTCCGGGTGGAATCCCGGAGTCTAGCCCAGCGCCTGTTCCAGCTCCGGCACGGCCTTGAAGAGGTCGGCCACCAGGCCGTAGTCGGCGACCTGGAAGATCGGCGCCTCCTCGTCCTTGTTGATGGCGACGATCACCTTGCTGTCCTTCATGCCGGCGAGATGCTGGATCGCGCCCGAGATGCCGACCGCGATGTAGAGATCGGGCGCTACCACCTTGCCGGTCTGGCCAACCTGATAGTCGTTGGGCACGAAGCCGGCGTCGACCGCGGCCCGGCTGGCGCCGACCGCGGCTCCCAGCTTGTCGGCGACCCGCTCCAGGATCTTGAAGTTCTCGCCGCTCTGCATCCCGCGCCCGCCGGAGATCACCACCCGCGCCGTGGTCAGCTCCGGGC
>JBOHKJ010000182.1:0-5521 GCA_050728975.1 Kiloniellales bacterium
GTCGGCAAGGTTTCGGCTCATCCCGACCCGTTCCAGGAATGCCGCATAGGCGAGCGCCAGTCCCCTTCCCGCCGGGAGTCCGAAGGCGCCGGCGACGGCGGCGTGGCGCTCGGGCGCCGCGGTGGCATTGTCGGCCAGCGCCACGGCCAGCGACAGGCCGACGGCCCGTCCATGGGGCACGCCAGCCAGCGCTCCCAGCGCATGGCCCAGCGCATGGGCAACCCCGGTCCCGACCTGGTCGATGGCGAGGCCGGCGAGACAGGCGGCGGCCATCAAGGCCCCCCGCGCCTCCAGGTCGCTGCCCCTGGCGAGGGCAGCCGGCAGTGCGGCGACGATCAGGGCAATCGCCTCGAGCGCCGGACGGTCGCTTTCCGGCCTGGCGCGGCGGTTGGTCGCCGCTTCGATGGCATGCACCAGGGCGTCGACCCCGGTGATCACGGTCACGGCCGGCGGCAGGCTGACTGTCAGCTCAGGGTCCAGGACAACCCGCGCCGGGCGCAATGCCTCGCCCCAGGCCCAGACCTTGGCGCCGTCGGCGAGGGTGTAGACCGAGGTCCGGGTAACTTCTGAGCCGGTACCCGAGGTGGTCGGAACGGCAATCAGCGGCAGGGGCGCCTCGGGCAGCGCCGTGGCCATCAGCGCGTAGGCTGCGGAGGGGGCTTCGGCCACCGCGGCAGCGGCGGCCAGCTTGGCCAGATCGAGCGCCGAGCCGCCGCCCAAGCCGACGACGGCTTTGGCGCCAGTCTCCCGCGCCAGGACGGCGGCACAATCGACCTGTTCGGCCTTGGGGTCGCTGGCGAAGCCGGCGAAGGTCACCACCTCGTAACCGGCGTCCCGGGCAGCAGCTCGCGCCCTGTCCGCCAAGCCGAGCGGCAGCAGCGCCGGGTCCACCACCAGCAGGAGCTTGGCTCCGCTCGGCACCACCTCCCGCAGAGCAGATCCCAGCCCGCCCAACGCTCCGACACCGAAGCGCACCCGGCCGGCGATGGCCGGATAGTCGGCCAGCCGCGCTTCGAGCGCGGCAAGCGAGGAAATGGTCATGGTGGTCGGCGCTCCGCTGACGCGTCGGCGGGGCCGCCCCGCGCGATGCGGCGCGCACTCTGATCGCGACTGCTTGCGCTGTCCAGAGGGGCGGAAGCTGCCGGCGGGTAGAGATTGACGCCATCCGTCCGGCCCCTGCACCCTCTCGCCGCCCCGTCACCAGCCGACAGGTCTCCGCCGCGATGAAGATCACCAAGATCGTCCAGAGCCGTCACCGCATCGACCTCGACCCGCCCTTCAACCCGGCCTGGGACACGCGCCCGCGCCGCCAATTCATCGTCGACCTGGTGAGCGTCGAAACCGACGACGGTTTGACCGGCTATGGCTCCGGCGATTCCATGGCCGGCTTCGCCGGTCACGAAGAGCTCTTCGTCGGCCGCGACCCGCGCGACCTGGAGCGGCACTTCGGGGTGATCGAAAACTTGAGCTTCCACTATGGGCGATGCTGGCCGCTCGACGTCGCGCTATGGGATCTCTTCGGCAAGATCGTCGAGGCGCCGCTTTGGCGCCTGCTTGGCGGCAAGGCGGGGCGGATCGGCACCTATGCCTCGTCCGGCTCATTGCGCGCGCCCAAGGCGCTCGCCGAGCTGGCGCTGGCGGTCGCCGAGGCCGGCTTCCCGGCGCTGAAGATCCGCTTCCAGCGCCCGCACTGGCGCGACGATATCGCCGCGCTAGAGGACGTGCGCGCGGCGGTCGGCGAGCGCCTCGAGCTGATGGTCGACTGCAACCAGGGTTGGCGCATGCCTTGGGACACGACGACGCCCTGGAGCTTCAAGGACGCGCTGACGGTGGCCCGCGAGCTGGAGGAGCTGGAAGTCTACTGGATGGAGGAGCCGTTGCATCGCGGCGACTTCGCCGGCATGACGGCATTGCGCGCGGCGACCGATCTGCGCATCGCCGGCGGCGAGATGACCCGCGAGCTGCACGAACAGCGCGAGCTGATCGAGCGCGGATGTCTCGACGTAATCCAGGCCGACGCAGTGCTGGTGGGCGGCATCTCGGGCCTGCGGCGCCTGGCGGCGCTGGCCGAGGCGCGCGGCGTGGTTTTCACGCCGCACACCTGGGGCAACGGAATCGGGCTGATGGCCAACGCACAGCTCGCCGCCGGGACCAGCGCCCCGCCCTATCTCGAGTATCCCTACGATCCGCCGGAATGGACGCCCACGCGTCGCGATTTCCCGCTGCTGCGACCGCTCGCGGTCGACGGCGCGGGTTGGCTCGACCTCGGCGAAGCGCCGGGTCTCGGCCTCGAGCTGGACGAAGAGCGACTGGAGCGCAGCCGAATCGGCTGACGCGTTGGGTCGACAGAACGATCGGGCGCGACGATTGAGGCGCTAAGCGGCGCTGGTCATCTGCGAGCTGAAGTGACGCGGCATCGACCAATACTGCTGCAGACGCCGCAGCGTCGCATTGGCCTGGGTCAAGACGTCGCTGTCGAGCTGATTGCCACCTAGCTCGCCGGCATGGCGGTCGAACAGCTTGGACAGCGCGCGGAAGATCTCGACGCCCTTCTCGGAAGCGCGCACGTGGAACGAACGGCGGTCGTGCGGCGAACGCTCCTGAATCAGATAGCCGTTCTCGACCATCTTCTTCACGTTGTAGGAGACGTTCGAGCCGAGATAGTAGCCGCGCTGGGTGAGCTCACCCACCGAATATTCCTGCTCACCGACATTGAATAGGATCAGCGCCTGAACGTTGTTCAGGTCGCGGACTCCGCGGCGATCGAGCTCGGCCTTGATGACCTCAAGGCACTGTCGGTGCAAGCGCTCGACCAGCGCGATGGTTTCCAAATATGTGTCCTTCACGGGTTGTAGCCCTCGCATCGCTTGCCAGAAGAGCCCGGCGCCCGGCGTTTTACGACCGGGAGTCGGGCAGTGAGCGAAAGCCTAACCCCACTTGCGTTAAGGCCAAGTTAACGGGTCTTTGCCCTTCTCGACCAATAAGCTGCGATTACAATGCCTTAACCCATTTCGCCGCGTATCAGCTTGATGATCGCGCTATAATCCAACCCGCCTTTTCCGGCCCCGACGAAGAGTCCGTAGAGGGCCGCGGCCTCGGCCCCGAGCGGAGTCCCGACCCCGGCGTCGGCCGCTGCCCCCTGGGCCAGCTTGAGGTCCTTCAGCATCATCGCCGCGGCGAAACCCGGCTGGTAGTCGCGATTGGCCGCCGCGGTCTCCACTAGGCCGGGGACCGGATTGTGGTTTAGCATGGCCCAGCAGGAGCCCGAGGCGGCCGAGGAAATCTCGAACAGCTTGCGGGGGTCCAGACCGAGCTTCTCCGCCAGCGTGAAGGCCTCGGCGATGGCGATCATCGAGACACCGAGGATCATGTTGTTGCAGGCCTTGGCGACTTGGCCGTTTCCCGGCCCCCCCGCGTGGACGATCTTGCGCCCCATCTTCTCGAGCAATGACTTGCCGCGCGCAAAGGCCGCTTCGCTTCCGCCGACCATGAAAGTGAGCGTGGCGGCATCGGCGCCGGCCACACCGCCGGAGACCGGCGCGTCAAGATGATGCAGCCCAGCCCCGGCCGTAGCTTGGTGAACCGCCCGCGCGCTCGCTACGTCGATGGTCGAGCAATCGATCAGCAACGCGTCCTTCCCGGCAGCGGCGATCAGGCCATCCTTGCCGAGATAGACCTCGCGCACCTGCTGGCCGGCCGGCAGCATGGTGACGACCGCCTCGGCACCTTTGACCGCCGCGAGTGCCGTCTTGGCGATGGTGACGCCCGCATCCGCCGCAGACTTGGCCGCCGCCAGCACGAGATCGAAGCCGGCGACGGCATGTCCAGCCTTCACCAGATTGCGCGCCATGGGACCGCCCATGTTGCCGAGACCGATGAAACCGATCTTCGCCATGACGAATCCCCCTTGCAGATCGCTGTCAGTCCAAAACGAGGTCGCCGTGCGGTGGCGCGGCGAACGCAGCCTCGACCCTCTTCGGCGTGACCTCGGGCAGGCTCGCCGGCTGCCAGACGGGCGCCTTGTCGCGGTCGATCAGCATCGCCCGCACGCCTTCGTAGAAATCGTGCCCCGCCATTGCCGCCTGGCTCAAGCGGTATTCGAGGATCAGCGCTTCCTCGAGGGAAAGCGTGGCGCCACGGCGCAGCTGCTCGAAGGTGATCTTGAGACTGGTCGGTGACGCGCGGCTCAGCGCCGCAAGCGTCTTCTCCGCCCAAGCGCCGCGCTGCACCCGCAGAAGCTCGATCGTCTCCTCCACCGAGCCGGCGGAGAAGCAGCGGTCGATCAGCCGGCGCTGCTCGGAAAGTGCGGGCGTCCCAGGCTCGCAAGCGAAGAGCTCGATTATCTCGGTGGCGACCTTGGTTCCTGCTTCGCCTTCCCACTCGGCTGCCATCAACGCATCGACAAGCGCCTCCATGTCTTCGCTGGGCACGTAGTGGGTGGCGATCTGGGCGTGAAAACAGTCCGACGGACCGATCCGCTGGCCAGTCAGTCCCAGGTATAGTCCGAGGCGCCCCGGCAGGCGCGGCAAGGCGTAGCCGGCGCCGACATCGGGGAACAGGCCGATTGCGGTCTCCGGCATAGCGAAGAGCATGCGATCGCCGGCAATACGAAAGCGACCGTGAATCGAAAGCCCGACGCCGCCGCCCATCACGATGCCGTCGATGATGGCGATGTAGGGCTTGGGAAAGCGCGCGATCGTTCGATTGAGGCGATACTCCTCGGCGAAGAACTCGCGGGCCAGCGGCGCCTTCTCCTTGCCGGCCTTGTAGATAGCCATTACGTCGCCGCCGGCGCAGAAGGCCTTCACCCCGGAACCCCGGACAACCACGGCGCAGATACGGGGGTCGCTCGCCCAGGCGCCAAGCTTGGACGTCATCAAGCGAATCATGTTCAGCGTAAGCGCATTCAACGCGCGCGGCCGGTTGAGCGTGACGAGGCCGAGCGGGCCATCTTCGGTCAGGACGATTTCTGGCTCGGCGCTCATTCTCGTATCCCCCTCGCAGGCGCGACGTCCGCGTGGGGGCTGGTAGCACGGAGACGGCGAAACCGGCAACCGAAGTAAGCGTCGTAAGGTCCTCGGGGGCGCCCGGCCGATCTCGCGGCCGCTAGGTCGGTTTCCGCTATACGCCTTAGCCGGAGCGGACACGTATTCCCTGGAGGATATCCGAGATCGTCGCCGAAGACAGCTCGCTGTTCGGCTCGCCGCAATAATAGCCGATGAGAAGACGGTTGCCGTTCAATCCCCCGCCGACGACTCCCCAGCGCTGCGCGAAGGCCACGCAACTCACGTCCCGGTAGGTGAAGAGAGCATAGCGGATCAGACCGATGTCGTTTGTCGTCCGCCGTTCAGAGGCGATTTTGACTCTCCCATCGGAGAAAAAGGTCCAGCCCGCCACTTCGTTCGCAAGGTCGACTTGGCGTCGCCACCCGTAGCCGGCGGCCAGCGTGACAAAGATCATCTCGGCACGCGGATACTCGCCGCCGGGCCCGATTCGGATCGCGACATACTCGGTGTAGATC
>JBOHKJ010000183.1:0-20122 GCA_050728975.1 Kiloniellales bacterium
GTCGTAGAACTCGCGTTCGCCAGGGTAGGCGAGCGTGGCGATCTGGCAGAAGTCCCTGTCGTCCTCGCTATAGGCGACGCGCGAGCGCATAGTGACTACGCTTGGCCCTATTTCGTCGTCATCGACAATCTTCGCTCGCATAAGCTCCCGCACCAGGAACTCGACGGCCTTCCATGACCAGGTCGTCGCGTGCTGACTGAGCAGGTGATCCAGCCTACCGAGATCCCACTTGGTGATCGTGATGTCATCAGCGCTGTCGATTGCGGGCAGAATTCTCGAATCCAACGCATCCTCCCATCGTGCTGTTGTTGTCGATCATCGTCACAGGTCGAAGCGGCCATCCGCTTCGGGTTGATACAGGACCTCGCAGACCGTGAGCCTTTTGGTCTGGCCGTCGCGGGTGGTCCAGGTCGCGGTGTCCCCCGCGGAGAGGCCGAGAAGCGCCACGCCCGCCGGCGTGAGCACGGAAAGATTGCCGACCCGGCTATCCTCTTCCTTTGGGTATACGAGGGTGAAGGTTCGAGTCTTACCGCTTTGCTCGTCCCTCACGGTCACGCGCGCGTTCATGGTGACGACGTTCGCCGGAATCTTCGTCGGCTCGACGATCCGGGCCCGCTCCAGCTCGAATGAGAGGGCCTCGCTTACCTCGAGAAACCCGTTCCGCGCGCTCCCCGCAAAGGCGGAGAGGCGCTGATAATCGGGGCGGGTCAGCACAATTCCTGAAGTCCAGTCTGTGGCGGTCAGCTCTGTGGTAGACATCGGTCACATCCATTCGTCGTAAGAGTAGGTGGGTTCGCCGCCGACTGGCTCGAATGCAGGCCCGGCGACGCTGTCGATTCACTTGATCCAGGCGGGCGGATCGCTTGCCGGAAAGGAATCGATCGACGCCTGTTCCACGGCGTCACGCGTTTTCGGCTTTGGATCGGACTCTTTAGCTCTCCGTACGGCGCGAGCTCTCCGTACGGCGCGCGCCCGCGCCCGGCCGGACTTGGACCCGGTTTTGGCATTGTTCGTCGGCGGTTTGGCGGGCGACGCCGGTACCATTTCAAGGCTCCTTTGCAGAATTCAGGTCGCGGACCCTGCCTGGGTTTGGGCAACGGCGGCCTCTGCCATCCGCAGCGGGAGGTCGTCGTTGGCGGCGCGGCTGGCATCCCTCTCAAGGATGTCGGCACTGGCACCGGCCGCCACAAGAGGCGGCAATACGGCCGACGATCGCTTACCGGCGCCGCGCGGTGAAGCGACCGCGGCGGCGAAAGACATCGGCTCGACTAGCATACGTTTACCCATCGGCCGCTTGCCCGCGCGACTGCCGCTCGTCATCGCACCGTCGACGAAGGCGACGATCTTGTCGGGCTCAATTCCGAGGTCGCGCAGTATCCGGTCACCGAGCGACGAGAGCTCCTGGATGGCTTTCCGTCGCTTGGACCAGCCTCTGACCCGCGCCGAAGCTCGTGCCAGGAGGCGGCTCGGCCGGAACTCGTGGGCGTTTCCTTTCGGCAGCGCGCTCAGAGATACCCGGCGAGCGACCGGTACTATCTCACCGCGATGGAGGCCGATGTCCGACAGGAGACGATCGTCGAGCTGGCCGAGTGCGACCTCGGTACGGCGTCTCAGGATCGCCCGAAGCAGGGAGAGGGGAGCGAAACGAGCGACGAGAGTCGGATGCGAATTCTGCACCATTGGCGCAATCCTCCTGCAGCGAGCCAGCGTTCCGCGAACGGACGCTACTCAAGCCTTCGTTATGTTCGGATTCCGGCTCGGCGTGGGGCTGCAAAGCGAGCCCCGAGCAGCTGTGTCAATTTTCCCCGCGATCAGCGAGGAGGCGTCAGAATCCGGAACGTCTGTTGTGAAGTCAGTGACCCCGAGAGAGGTGGATAAGTCTCGAGTCGACTATCCCTGTCTCGGGGGTGCGCCATCTGCGGGCAGGTACCCCGATCGTCGAACAGCGGCGAGAATGGTCGCGAAATTCCACATGGCACTATCGATATGCTGACGCGGCGACGGAATTCAAGTCCGGCGCATCGAGATCTTTAGAGCGCTACGCGCCCTGCCTGGAGGAGTCTCGCCCCAATGCGTCGCCCTCGCTGCGCGCGACTTGGCGAAGCGCGTCGAGTGCCGGTCCGAGGACTGCCATGTCGGCGTCGTTCGGATAGACGACATAGGTCGGCAGCCAGAATTCGGGCGCTTCGTGAAAGCGGATCAACTCCTTGTTGGCCAGAAGAGGACGCACCAGCCGTAGCGGAAAGTAGCCCGACCCGCCGGCTCCAAGAATGTGATGCAGTCCCAGCCAGCCGATATTGGCGCTCAAGGCAGGGCCGATATAGTCGGGAAAGCTGGCGCTGTGCTTGGCGTAGAACTCCCGTCCCCAGTCGACGTAGACGTAGCCGGCGCCCGGCGCGGGTGCGTCCCGCGGGTCCGTCGATACCAGGACCAGCCGTTCTTCGAGGAGCTCCTCTACCGTCAGGCCGGGGCGGCTCTGTGGCGTGTACATCACGCCGATGTCGACACGCCCTTCGACGAGCCCCTGCATCAGATCGTTCTCGAAGCCGATCTCCGCGCGCACCGAGACATCCGGCGCGACCGCACGCATGAGCGGAAGCCACCTCAGCAGCAGCTGCTCCCACAAGCCAAATCGGCCGCCGATCGTGAGCGCCGCACGAAAGCCTCGGGGAATCCCCACGTCGTGACGGGCCTGCTCTACGGTCCGCACCAGCGTCGAGGCGTGTTTCTGGAATTGCACGCCCGCCGGCGTCAGCGAGGTTCCGGCCTTGTTGCGGACGAAGAGCGTGCAGCCGAGCTGTTCCTCCAACGAGTGGATGCGCGTGCTCACGGTCGACTGCGTGACGTGAAGCCGCTCCGCGGCGCTCACGAAATTGCCGGCTGCAACGACGGTGAGGAAGGTCCGGGCAAGCTCGGTGTCCATGGCTCTGCTTATTATATCGATATTATCGATATCATCGGCCAGTATTTATCGTTTGTCAAATGTATGAGGCAGCCCAAGTCTATTCTGACCGGCAGGCATCGGAGCGAGGTCCGGCTGCCGGTTCGGCGAACAGCCACACCGAGAGGAGGCTCTGGATGAAGATCGCACTGCCGCGGCTTCCCTATCGCTATCAGGCTCTGGAGCCGCACATTTCGCGCACGACTCTCGAGCTGCACCACGGCAAGCACCATCGGGCCTACGTCGAGAAGGCGAGGGCGCTGGCGAAGGAAGTGCGTCTCGCCGATAGCTCGCTCGAAGAGGTGATCCGCGAGACCGCGGGGAAAGCGAGTGAGCGCGCCCTCTTTAACAACGCCGCGCAGGCCTGGAACCACGCCTTCCTGTGGCAGTCGATGCGGCCCGAGGGCGGCAAGCAGCCATTCGGCGAGATCGCCGGCCGCATCGCCGACACCTTCGGCGACTACGGGACCTTCGCCGAGAAATTCACCCTGGCGGCCACGAGCCATTTCGGCAGCGGCTGGGCCTGGCTCGTGCTCGACGGCGACGCGCTACGGATCGTTACCACCGATAACGCCGACACGCCGCTCGCCCACGGTCAGCTGCCGCTCTTCACGCTCGATCTGTGGGAGCACGCCTACTATCTCGACTACCAGAATCGCCGCCCGGACTACGTCGCCGCATTCCTGGGGCATCTCGTCAACTGGGACTTCGCCAATCGCAACCTGCGGCGGCCGAGAGCGGCGGCGCGGAGCTTACTCGATCCGCTCGTCGAGCAGGCCAGACTGAGCCTCGGTGTCTGATTCGAATCGGCAGGCCGGGATGGAAGCGACAGCGAGCGCAGGAAGCTCGACCCGCCTCGACGACCGTCCGCGCGGATGGCGGCGCTGGGCCTACTCGACCAACCATAAGGACATCGGCACGATGTATATCGTGCTGTCCATCGTTTGCGGAATCGTGGGCAGCCTCCTCTCGGTCGCCATGCGCGCCGAGCTTGCCGAGCCGGGGTTGCAAGTCTTCGACGATCCCCAGCTCTTCAACGTCTTCGTCTCCGCCCACGGCCTGGTGATGATCTTTTTCGTGCTGATGCCGGCGCTGATTGGCGGCTTCGGCAACTGGTTCGTGCCGCTGATGATCGGCGCCCCGGAGATGGCCTTCCCGCGCCTCAACAACGTCAGCTTCTGGCTGCTGGTTCCCTCGTTCGCACTGCTCGCCGCGTCCTTAGTCTCGGGCATGGGACCTGGGACCGGCTGGACGCTCTACCCGCCGCTTTCCTCGGCGGGCCATCCGGGGCAAGCGGTCGATCTGTTGATCTTCGCCCTCCATCTAGCGGGGGCCTCCTCGATCCTGGGCGCGATCAACTTCATCACGACGATCTTCAACATGCGCGCGCCGGGCATGACGCTGGACAGGATGCCGCTTTTCGTCTGGGCGATGCTGGTGACGGCCTTCATGGTGCTGCTCGCCCTGCCGGTGCTGGGCGGCGCCATCACTATGTTGCTCACCGACCGCAACTTCGGCGCGACGTTCTACGATCCGGCCGGCGGCGGCGACCCGCTGCTGTACCAGCACCTCTTCCGGTTTTTCGGGCACCCGGAGGTCTACATCATGATTCTCCCGGCCTTCGGAATCGTCAGCCAGATCGTGTCGACTTTCTCGAAAAAGCCGATCTTCGGGTATATGGGCATGGTCGGTGCGCTGGTCGCGATCGGCTTCATCGGATTCATCGTCTGGGCCCATCACATGTTCACGGTCGGTATGAGCGTGGATACACGCGCATACTTCACGGTTGCGAGCATGGTGATCGCAGTGCCTACCGGCGTGAAGATCTTTTCCTGGATTGCCACCATGTGGGGCGGCTCTATCGAGCTCAAGACGCCGATGCTCTTTGCATTGGGCTTCATCTTCCTCTTTACGGTCGGCGGGGTCACCGGGGTCGTGCTGGCGAACGCGGGGCTCGATGTCGTGCTCCACGATACCTACTACGTGGTTGCGCATTTCCACTATGTGATGTCGCTGGGCTCGGCATTCGCGATCTTCGCGGGCTTCTACTACTGGATCGGGAAGATGTCCGGGCGCCAATACCCGGAGGCACTGGGCAGGCTTCACTTCTGGGTGATCTTCATTGGCGTCAACGTGACTTTCTTCCCGATGCATTTTCTCGGTATTTCGGGAATGCCGCGTCGGGTCGCCGACTATCCGGACGCATTCGGGCCGTGGAACTTTGTGGCATCGCTCGGGAGCTACATTTCCTTCGTCGGGCTTCTCGTCTTCCTGCTGCTTGTCTGGCGGACCTTGCACAGTGGAGAGCGCTGTCCGGCCAGTCCCTGGGGCGCAGGCGCGACGACGCTCGAATGGACCCTGCCGTCGCCGCCACCGTTCCATAGCTTCACCGAGCTGCCGGAACTCGAGCGTCGCGAGCCCGTCACCGAGGGTGCCGGTGTGGTCGCACAACCGAGGCGGACGTGAATCGATGAAAAGCGGCACCGTCGCAGTCGTCGACAGGTCATGGAGGAGGAGTGGACAATGAACAGGATATCTAGAGCAAGGACTACGGCCGCCACGCGGCACAGCTGGTCCCGGCCATTGAGCTCGAGTCGTTACGATGCGGCACTTCGCGGCATCCAATTCGATGAAGATATCGAATTTTCGAGCGAGACCGACAGCACGCATCGAATGCAACAGCAGTCGCAAGTCTATGGAAAGGCAAACCGCGGCTGGGATGACAGCTTGGTTGAATACCTCTGCGGCCGACCGAAGGACGAGGCTCAACGGGCCTCGCAGCGCGCCTGCGCAGTCCTGGTCGCCCTGTTCCTGGTCGCGGTCTTTGCCGCTCTCTATGGTTGAGTCAGTCGTCGAGGAGGCGAATGGAAAGGAGCCGTGTGATGAGCGAATCTCTCTATCCTAAGCCGACGAGGGCCAGCGCTGAGCGGCGCCGCGCGCTGGCGCCCGAAATTGAGGCGGCCTTCCGGGAGTTCGGGCGGGCGGTGTTCCAAGAGGGCGCGCTGCCACGCAAGACCAAGCAGCTGATCGCTGTCGCGGTTGCGCATGTCACGCAATGCCCCTACTGCATTCAGGGCCATACCAAGGCGGCTGCCCGCGAAGGCGCCACGCCCGAAGAGGTCATGGAGGCAATCTGGGTAGCGGCCGAAATGCGCGCGGGAGGAGCCTATGCCCACTCGTTGCTGGCCCTCGACGTCCTTGAGGGCACGAAGAGCGAAAGTTGAGCGGAGGCGGCTGGCACGGAGCGAAGCCGCGAAGCGAGGCACAGGACCATGGATCGACGCAGCAAGGCTAATACAAGGCGAGGCGCTTCCGTGCGCGACGGCGCGACGAAGACACGAGCGACGCCCAGGGCGAAAGGCACCCGGATCAGAGTAAAGCGCGCGTACGAAGCGCCCTCGAGATCAGACGGCTGCCGCGTGTTGGTCGACCGCATCTGGCCGCGCGGTCGTGCGAGAGAAGACCTTCGGATCGACGACTGGGTCAAGGATCTGGCGCCGAGCGACAAGCTGCGTCAGTGGTTCGGTCACGAGCCGGTTCGCTGGGACGCCTTCAAGGCCCGCTACTTCCGAGAGCTGAATAAGCACCCCGAAGAGGTGCAGCGCCTACTGGACGAATGCGCTCGAAGCACACTGACACTGGTTTTCGGAGCGAAGGATGTCGACCACAACAACGCGGTCGCGCTCAAGGAGTTTCTCGAGCGTCGCCTGGACAAGTAAACCGGCGGCCCGCTTGCAAGGAGTTTGTGGGTATGACTCGAAAAGGAATTGAAACGACGAAAGACGATGCATCGGCATCGCGGATGGAAAGAAGCGGCGAGCCTGGGACCTACGCCTCGCCGCCGTGTTTCATGCACGAGCTGGACCCGTCCCATTTTGGCCAGATGAGTTCCAGCGAGATGCTGACGCTGTTGAACAGTCTTCTGGAAGCGGAGCGAGCGGGCGCTCGGGGGGTCGGCGAGATCAGCAAGCGGGCTACGAGTGCCGAAAGCCACAGCCTGTTGCAATCCGTAGCCAAGGACGAAGCCACATTCTGTGCGATGCTGACTCGCCACATCGTCCGCCTGGGCGGCGTTCCCAGCACCAGAACCGGTGCATTCTACGAGAAGCTTGCAGCCGCCGATCCGGGGAGGGCGCAGCTGGATCTGCTCAACCGCGGCCAGGGCTGGGTGGTTCGGGAGCTGCGCAAGGCGCTACCCAAGGTCGGCGACGAGCATCTGCACAAGGATTTGACGGAGATGCTGCAAGTCCATCAGCGGAATATCGAGCAATGTGACAGTCTCGATTTCTAGGTTGCTGTATAGCTGGCGGTGGAAAGCATCTGATTGATCTCCGACAAAGGACGCGACGGGCTCTTCGAGCGGCAGTCTATGGAGGGGGGTTATGCAGAAGGTTTTGATCCTCTACTACTCCGCCTACGGGCACGTCGAGACCATGGCTTACGCGGTTGCAGAAGGGACATGACCGCGCAGATGAAGAACTTCCTCGACCAGACAGGAGCGCTGTGGGCCAGCGGTGCGCTCGTCGGTAAGGCCGGATCGGTCTTTTCCTTCTCGGCGACGCAGCATGACGGTCGGGAGTCGACCATCCTGACCGTCCACCCGGTGATGCTGCATCTCAATTTGGCTCCAATCGGGGCGCAAGCGATTACGCAAGCTCAAAATTCTGCCGCACCGTCGATTGAGCCAAGCGCGCGCTTGTAGCCATGTCGATAGACCCCCGGGATCCGCCGACCACCAGCTTTGTATAGACACGAAGGGGTGCTTGGACCCGGGTTGCCAGGAGCTGTATGGACAAGCAAGCCCTTGGCGCGACAGCGCTTAGGCATAATTGCCGTTTTCTTCTTGATGTGTGGGCAAATGCCCTGATAATCTGTCGACTCCGGTGCCGAGTCGGGCGGCAGCGCGCCCGCCAGCCAGGAGCCTTGCGATGAGCGGTCAAGTCCTTGAAAAGCGTGAGCTGTTGCCGGGTTTCCCGCCGGGCGACGGCCTTGTCTCCGCCGCTTGCAGTCGCGCGGCCACATCCGCGCGTTCCGCCGGGCGCGCGGGAGGGTGGGGGATCGCTGCCGATATTCTGTCGCGGCCGGCCGGCGGCGACCGCTATGGCGCCGCCGCGCGCCGGTCAGCGGTCGAAGGAGGGTCGCCAGAATGGCGGGTCAGGAAGCCCCGAGCTCCGGGCTTCGTCGAGCAGCGGCTCGAGGTCGCTCACGCGGTAGGGAATGCCCACTTTCAGGCGCTGGGCTTCCTGGCGCGCCTCGGGCTCTCCGGGAATCAGAATCTCGTCGAAGCCTTCGGCCCGCGGCGCCGAGCGGATGCGGTCGAGCAGTTCGTCCATTCGCGAGCGGTACGCCTCCAGGCCCATGAAGAGGTCGGGTTTCATGGCGAGAAAGAAATGGCCTACGTCCTGCGGCCGATCGAAGGCCTTGTATTGATCGCCGACGTCGCCGCCGAAGGCCGCCCCCGAGATCACGCCGCCGAGGATGTCCATCAGCATCGACAGTCCCGAACCTTTCGGGCCGCCGATCGGCAGGACGACGCCTTCGAGAGCTCTCGCCGGGTCGGTCGTCGTGCGGCCGTCCTTGTCGAGCGCATAGTCGGCGGGGATTTTCTGCCCCAGTCGCAAGGCTTTGCGGATCTTGCCGCGCGCGGCGACGCTCGGCGCCATATCCAGAATGAAGGGGCCATTGGCGCCACCGGGCGCGCCGGCGGCAAAGGGACTGGTGCCGAGCAGCGCGCTGCGGCCACCCCAGGGCGGCATCGCCGGCGACGCGTTGGTGAAGACGAGAGCGATGAAACCCTGCTCTACGGCCTGCAGCAGGTAGTTCGCCGCCATACCGAAATGGGTGCTGCGGTTGGCCGAAACCAGGCCGATCCCGGTCCGTCCGGCGATCTCCGTGGCCGCCGCCATGGCGCGGGTCGCGACCACGAAGCCGAAGCCGTTCTCGCCATCGAGCTGGGCGACCGCGGCCGTCACCGCCTTGGGCTGCAGAGCAGGGCGCGAATTGATCAGGCCGCGCTGCAGGCGATCCAGATAACCGGGAAGGCGGGTGATGCCGTGGGTGTCCACGCCGCGCAGATCCGCGCGCACCAGGCAGCGGGCAACAATTCCCGCGTCGTCCGGAGGTAGCCCTTTTGCGGCCAGCAGCGCCGAGACGAATTTCCGAACCGGATCGGCGGCGACGAGAATCGTCTCGGCCGACAACCCCGGCGTGCCAATCTCTTCACGGCTCTTGGGACTCATCTTCGGGAAGGCCGGGCGTCGTTCGAGAGCTTTGCATACCTGTGCATTCAGGACTTCCCCCTGTCAAGACGACCTCGGTCGAGACATTTGTAGGTTTCGAGGCGACTAGCTTGGGAAACGGTGTGACGCAATTGCCCGGAATAGATCGCCACCGCATCACGTCTAACTTATCGAATGGTTTCCCCGACCATTCCTTCCCGTGCGCCTCCCAGCGCGGGTACCCCCTGCCAACTTGCAGGCCCCGCGACAGCTGTCGCGGGGCCGCCCTTTTAAATGTTCCGCAGATCAATGAGTTACCGGATCGCTAGTCCTCCTGCTTTCGCGCGAGCGCCGCAGGGCCCCGGGAATAGGCAAGCGCTCCTGGAGTCTATCCCGAGCACGGCGGGGCCCGTATTGGTACAGCCGAGGACGATCCGAAGATGACTGCAATTGTGACACCGCTGGTCCAGATTGCAAAGAGCGCAAGCAACGTGCTGGATGGCGCGATAGTGGACCGCAGTCACTTGCGCGTCATTGTGAAGGACGCGATCCGCGCGACGGCCGGCGTAAACGATCTTGTCGGGCGCAGTGGCCATTCACTCAGCTTTTCCATCGTGCGACGCCTTTCGTCGTGGTTCGACCAAGCCTCGGTCAGCCTAGCCATTCAAGACGAGCTAGGCGCAATCGACTTGTACGGCCAGCGAACCACGCTCCTCACAGAATTGGCGGCGCGGCTCGACTATGGGCGTCGCGACGTCTGCCCGCCGGGACATTCCATGGTCCGCTAGGCATACCGGACCCCGACATAACATGCTAACAGATGCCCTGGGTGCGCTCGACGGTTTGATGGGAGGCCTTCCGGACGCGTTGCGTCTAGTTGTATGGGCCCTGCTCTGCGCCGGTACCTCGATGGGGCTCTACAATCTCTTTTCGCCGCAGAGATCGCTGAGGCAAATCGCCTGTCGTCGACGCGCGGTTCAGCGTCGGCTTAACCGATTCGAGGGTTCGCTTTCCGAGGCTGGGCCGCTTCTCGGCGAGCAGCTGCGGCTGGCCCTGCGGCAGCTGGCATTAGTTCTGCTGCCTACCGCGCTCGCGATCGCGCCAGTTTTGTTGGTAATTCTCTGGCTCGATGTGTCCTACGGATACCGCTTTCCCGAGCCGGATGAGCCGCCCGTGGTGAACACCGAACCACCGCAGCAAAACGCCCGGCTGTTGCCGCCCGGCGAGGGGGCTGATAGCTCGTCCGACCGGACCGAGTGGGCGCTCCAAATCGATTTCGATGGCTCGGAGCCGCTCTGGTTGCCGATCAAAGTACCGGTGCCCGTCATCGGCAAGGCGCGATGGTGGAATGCGCTCTTCGACAATCCTGCAGGTTATCTACCGCCTAAAGCGTCGATCGATACCGCCGAATTGGCGCTGCCGATGCGGGAGTATCTGGCCGTGGGACCGCAATGGCTGCGCCCCTGGTATGTCCTCTTTCTGGCAGTGATGACGCTGGCGTCGCTCGGCATCAAATTCGGATTCCGGATCATCTAAGGCGACCCGTGAGTGCGGAATAGGCGGCTTTCCAGCCGGTCTTAGATGGGAAGCGACCCCTTTCCCGGGCCGTTCGCACAAAGGAGAATGACGATGCGGAAGATTACCGTCCTGCCGTTAGCAGCCGCGCTATCCCTCATCGCCGCCTGTACGGCGCAACAGGTGGAGTCCGACCCTCCGACCGTCACCTACACCTATAGCGACGACGATAGTCTGGAAGAGGCCGAGCAGCGGGCCGAACTCTACTGCGAAGAAAACTACGATCTCGATGCGATTCTGGTCGATCGAGACGAGGTGACCGGCGGATACGAAGCGACCTATTCCTGCCAGTAGTGAGCCTCGGCCCTGACCGGCGGCAAAGGCAATCAGACGCTTGTCTCGACGTGATGCTGGCAGAGCCAGGTTTCGGTCAGTGGCTTGCCTTCGAGCCGAAGGAAGGCACGTAGCTCGACCGGGTCGGTGCCGTCGACCGTCAAGTCGAACTGAACACGCCAGCGCCTTGTGCCAGGAATCTGCTCGGCGAAGACCATGGAGACTGCCCCACGAGATGCGCCGACCTCCGCTTCGACAGCCGTGTCGGCAGGCAGTTGTTGTAGCGGGGCGCCGGCGAACTCGACTACATACTTGACGACCCCGTCGGGCCGTGGCTTGCCGGGTTCGCCGCCCCGCCCGCGCCTTGTTGCCACGCAATGCGCGAGCGCGGTTTCGGGGAAGGGCTCGTCCGCACGCCAGTGCAGGCGATAGCGGTAACGAAAGGTTGCGCCGGCGTGAGCCGGCGCCCTCGGCACCCAGAAGGCGACGATGTTATCGTGAATCTCGTCGTCGGTCGGAATTTCGACCAACTGCACGCTCCCGGGCCCCCAGTTGTCGAGAGGCTCCACCCAGAGGCTCGGCCGCCGGTCGTAGCGCACGCCGTCGAGATAGTGATCGAAGTCGCGATCACGTTGCAATAGCCCGAAGCCACGCGGACTCTCGCCCACGAAGCTCGACACCGTGGTCGCGGCGACGTTGTTGAGCGGGCGCCAGATTCGCTCGCCTGCACCGGTCCAGAGCGCCAAGCCGTCGGAGTCGTGCACTTCGGGTCGCCAGTCCCTAGCTGTCCGCCGGTTGTGCTCAGCGAACCAGAACATCGAGGTCAGAGGCGCAAGCCCCAGGCGATGAACATCCTGACGCAGAAAGAGATGCTTCTCGATCTCCATCAGGACAGCCTCGCCGCGCCAGAGATCGAAACGATAGGCACCGGCAATACTGGGGCCGTCCAGCAGTGCGTAGACAGTGACCGATTCTCCCGGTGCGCGCGCCCCGCCGATATAGAACTCGACAAAATCAGGAAACTCTTCGGCCTGCGCCGCGGCGGTGTCGACCGTCACGCCGCGAGCCGATAGCCCGTATTGGTTCAACTCGCCGATTGCGCGGAAGTAGGAGGCCCCGAGAAAGGCGACCCAATCGTGGGTCTCCCAGTCGTCGCGACTGCGCACTTCCTGAAGCCGGAAGCCGGCGAAGCCGGCGCCGGGCGGCAGGCCTCGCGCCACGCTGTCCTCAGGCATCGCGAAGTAGTCGGTCGCGTAAAGGATCTCAGAGGCCTTGCCGTCCTGAAGCGCGTACATGCCTACCTTCTTGGGGAAGTAGGCGCCGAGGTGGAAGAAGGTCGCCGGGTAGAGACTGGGCCCCGAAGCGTAGAGTGCCATCTCGGGGTGAAACTTGATCTTACCGTGCGTCTCGTAGTCGATCTGACGAACGATGTCGGGCGCCGGCCGCTCCGGCGCGCGGTAGGGCTCTTGAGCCAGCAGGCGGGCGCGATGGATCAGCGCTTCGAAGCTGAATGCGCGAGCCGGCCCGAAGTTCAAGCTGCTGTTCTGCGAACTGGCGGCATGTGGTGACGGATGGGGGATTAACGACGAAATCAGGCCGATGGCGGTCGAGGCCAGGAACATCCGCCGCGACCAAGCCAAAGCCATGAAGCACCTCCTGAAGGCACGAACAGCCTGCGGGCAACCTAAATTCGAACACGGTCGCGATTACTCGCAGCCAAAATCCGCTCACGACTGATTGATCACGTAAACGGCCGATTTATTCCCCGGACGTAGGAATATTCCGGGAGTCAGACGGTCTTTATCGAAACCCTGCAGGGCCGCTCCGCAACGCCTGGAATCCCCTATAAGATGAGTACGAAGCTCGGATTTGCTGGCTTCTTCATTGCCGCACTCTTTCTCGCGTTTGTTGGCGGCGCCGTCGTCATGGCGAGCGAGAGCTTTCCCTATGAGATCATCCACAATGCCTATCGTGCGGGCGAAGCGCTGTGGGCCAAGGAAACCGACTATGACGATCCGCTGAAGACCGATCTGTGGAAGAAAGCCCGGCGGCCGGAGATCGGTGTGACGCTGTATCGGCGGGACCGAGCTGTCAACGGCTATACTCTCTACACATCGGGTACAGGGCCGCATGCGCGCCTGATTGCGATGGATGGGACTGTAGTCCAGGAATGGGTCAAGCCCTACAGCGAAATCTGGACCGAGGCGGCGGCGGTCGACGACCCGCAGCCCGACAATCTGCTCTACATGCGTAAGGGTCACGTCTTCCGGAACGGCGATCTCCTGGCAATCTACGAAGCCGTGGGTGATACGCCCTGGGGATATGGCATGGTGAAGCTGGATCGGGAATCCGATGTTCTTTGGAGCTATCTCGAACACACGCACCATGATTTCGATGTCGGAGAGGATGGGCAGATCTATGCGCTCATTCATGCTTTTACCAGCGAGAGCATCGAGCACTACGAAGCTCTGGAGCGACCGCGACTCGACGACTACTTGGTTGTTCTTTCCCCTGACGGCAAAGAGCTGAAGCGCGTCTCGCTGACGCACGCTCTGATCCGCTCCCGCTTCAAAGGGATGCTCTACTCGACGCCTTTCTTCGCCCTCGGCGATCCGTTGCACACGAACGCGGTCGAGGTGATCGATGCCGCTAACGTCGGTAATTTTCCGTTCGGCAGGCCGGGACAAGTGCTGCTGTCGTTCCGCGAACTTGGAGTCATCGCGGTCTTGGACATCGAACGCGAAGAGATCGTCTGGGCGACGCGCGGACCCTGGGTCGGACAGCACGATCCCAGTCTATTGGCAAATGGGAACATCCTGTTGTTCGACAATCTCGGCGTCTTCGAAGAGGGCAATACGTCGCAGGTGATAGAGCTCAACCCAAGCTCGATGGAGATCGTCTGGCGCTACAGAGGCGATCGCGACCATCCTTTCGACAGCCCCATCCGTTCCGCCGCCGAGCGTCTTCCGAACGGTAACACGCTGATCACGGAATCGGATGGTGGGCGTCTGTTCGAGGTAACGCGTCAGGGGGAGATCGTGTGGGAGTATCTCAATCCGGTGCGCGCCGGTGAAAATGACGACTACATTCCCGTAGTTTCCTGGGGTCAGAGGATCGACCCGGATACCCTCGATCCGGAATTCCGCGATCTTCTGGCAGAGCACGTGAGTCCGTCGCAATAATGACACGCGGCGGCCACAGCGGGCTGCCGAACGGCGTGTTACAGAGTGTGCTCCTGCAGCGAATAGAGCATCGGGGAATAAGTAGAGGCCATCGGCCGTCCGTTCGACAGGGACATTCTATTGTCCGTGGTATGCACATCCCGCGAGTCTGAAGATGCTCAGCAAGAATAGTTTGGCAGGCCTTGCGATTGCAGCGACGCTGGCTTTGGTTGCTGCGACGCCGGCCTTCGCGTATGTGGGTCCCGGTGCCGGCCTCAGCCTGCTGTCCGCTCTCTGGGGCGTGCTGCTGGCGGTTCTCGCAGCGGTTGCCTTCATCGTCATCTGGCCGCTGCGTAGGCTCCTCAAGCGCCGTCGCTCCCCAATGCCCACCGCCAATCCCCGCGTGGGTAGCCCAGGCGGGCATGGCGATCCGGCAGAGGCCTCTCGTTCGCGATCCCTCTAGCCAGGACATGCCGCGGCATGGAGCAGCAATCGGTGCCTGCATCTTCCGCGCATGAGGGGCCGCGTCTGCCAGCGGCCGAAGGTCACGCAACGGGCAAGGTATTCGAGGTCGATTCGTGGGTCGACCGACTCGGTACCTTGCTCGATCGCTGGCCAAGGCAGGCGCTCTGGCTCGGCAATCTGGAGACGCGACTGTTCGATGCCGAGATCGAGGGCATTGTCGTCGACCGGCCGATCTACGTGGCCGGCCTCGCGCGCTCCGGGAGCACTATTTTGCTGGAGGCGCTTGCGCAACATCCGGAGACCGTAAGCCATCGCTATCGCGACTTTCCGCCGGTTCTTACTCCCATCCTCTGGAACCGGCTGTTGGACCGCGTCCCCCGGCGGCCGCCGCCGGCAAGCGAACGCGCCCATCAGGATGGCATCAAGGTGACGCCCGAGAGTCCCGAGGCTTTCGAGGAAGTCATTTGGATGGCCTTTTTCGATGATCTTCACGATCCTACAACGAGCGATCTCCTGGATGACACAACACAGCGCCCGGCGTTCGAGCGCTTTTACCGCGACCACATTCGGAAGTTGCTGTGGTTGCGCGGGGGTAGACGATACCTTTCGAAGGGGAACTATAACGTCGCGCGCCTGGAGTATCTCCTCAAGCTCTTTCCCGATGCACGGATGCTGGTTCCGGTGCGTGATCCGTTATGGCACGTGGCATCGATGGTGAAGCAGCATGCGCTCTTCTGCACCGGCGAGAATCAAGAGTCGCGTGCACGGCGTCATCTTGAGCGCTCGGGGCATTTCGAATTCGGATTCGGGAGACGCCCGATCAATGCTGGCGACCCAGCAACGGGTCGCCGCATCATGCAACTCTGGGCGGACGGCTGCGAGATCGAAGGATGGGCCCGCTATTGGAATCACATCTATCGTTTTCTGGCCGATAGGATGGAGAATAACAAACGACTGCGGGCAGCCACTTTGATCGTTCGGTACGAGGAGCTCTGTCAGACGCCACAGGAAACTTTGTCGCGGATTTCTGCCCACTGTGGGCTTGATGTCGGGGAGGCCGAACTCAACCGGCTGGCTAGGGAATTCAAGCACCCGACGTACTACGAGCCACGCTTCACCGCCAGCGAGCGCGAAGTGATCGCGCGTTCCACGGGGAATACGGCTGCACGCTTCGGATACGAGGCAAAGATCCTGGCCGACCGAGACCAGCCGGGAAAGCGAGGTCAGGCGGCGTCGTCGTGACCGTCGTTCGGGTTGCTGGTTTGCATTTGCCGGTCCTCGGCCGAGGCTGTGGAATTACTCTGCCTTTGGTGGTCTTTTACTAGGAGATCAGCCTCGAGCGCCTGTAATCTGCGGTCGAGGCCTTCCAGATAGCGACGCAGACGCTCGAAATCATTGCGCGCCAATCGATCTAGCATGACGAGCGTCGCCCTCAGAGTTCGAGTCTCATCTTCGAGCTCGCTAACCCGGAGCGGCGTCCGATGGGGCATTAAGGTTCTCCCTCGACTGTTGGCGTGAGATTTCCGTGATTGAATTAGGTCTAACAATGACTGGGAATCGGGCGATTTGTTCCTTCGAAAGAGGAAATGTTCCTACGCGCAGAATCCCGACATTTTGACAGAGCCGGATGAATCCGGTGATGCCGATCAGGCCGGCGACGATGGCACGACCACTCCACTCGCCGAGGAGGTTGACGAGGTGATGCAGCCGAGTATGACGGCGAAACCGCCTTTCCTCCGAACTAGGATACTGTCGGTGAGACTGAGGACGAAGGCGATACCGCTTCTGACTAGGTCGATGCCGCCGACGATACTGAGGACGCGGCCGGGGCTGAAGATGACCGCGGGCTCACTCATTTTACTCCGAGTAGCGCATGGCGACAGAGGCTTCCTTGGGCGATGAAGCTCTGTAGCCCTAGGTCCATAGCCGCAGTCGGATCTCCCCACAGCGCTGAAAACTAGAAACCATAGACCAACGAAACGGCAGTCTTGACCTCCGTTTCGGGCTCGACGCCAGGGAGGTTCTGTTCCTTTTTGACTCCTACCGAGAACTGGGCGAAGAGGCTGGCAATGAGGTGGACGGAGAGCGCGGTGTCGCTCTCGATGACTAACAGCCCGCTACCGAACAGCAGCTCGGTATCGTTGGTCAGGTGTGTGGCCTCGCTTAGGCTCCAGGAGAGAGAGGAGCCGAATGAGCCGATCAGGTCATTTGTGAGTTCGCCGGTCTCAGAGACGCGAGTCTGCCTCAGGCCGGGTCCGGCTTGGAGATCAAATGTGAAGGTAGGTGTTTCGGCGACACGGTATCCGAGGCCCGCAATTTCGGTAGCGACGAATCCGAAGGGACTCGGGCTGTCGTCCTCATAGCGTACCTTGGCGAAGGAGAACCAAAGAGTGCTGATCTCGTAACGGGATTGACCTTCGGCGTCGAGATCACGCCGTAGTGTTTCGGATTCGTCTCGCAAGAAGTCGACGTCAGCGCTCACATCGTGACGCCAGGGACCTCGCTCGTTGCGCAACGCCAGGCCGCTCGTGAGACGCTGCCGGTCTGTTGGGCCAAATTCCGCGCCGCCTCCAAGATGGATTTTTCCGGACCAGATCGATCGATAGGGTTGATCGGGATCCTGGGGCGAGGGTGCCGTCGGTTGGCCGCTGTCGGCGGTCTGCGCCTCAGTCTCCGGCGCGGGAATGGCGGCCGCAACCGCGGACTGAACCACAACGGCCCGGCTCGGAGCGAGCTCGAACACACGGGCAATGATCTCCTGACGCAACTCCGGCCTGGCCGCCACCACGCCGATAACGAAGGCCTCGAGCGCCTCAGAGCTGGCGCCCGAAGCGATCCGCATGAGTCCGCGCTCCACCTCGGGTGGAAGCGCAGCCATGGCCGGCATTGAGTTCGTTAGTCCCCACAGTGAGACAAAAAGCACGATCAAGCCCCGACGAGCGGCCAACCCCATGGCGTGACCACAATCCCTCACCCAAAACTGGCGCTATCCGATGGGACAGCGACGAAAAACCCGTCGAGGGGGAGAGATCTCTATTCGCTCCATCGCCCTGAGCGCTCCGGCGAGTGCTCGGGCCGGCATGAGGCAAAGAACAGCCGTCGGTTCCGATGCTCGTGCCTTCTGTTGACTACGACTGGAACGGGCTTCGATTATTCCGGCCCTGAGAAAGGCGAGTTCGCTAGCGACCTCGCTTCCTAGCGCATCGTGAGGCCCGGAGCGAACCTCTGCCGTTTCGCCTGGAGCTCATCCGTTGCGCCTTCATTGCGCCAGGCGTCGCCGGCAGTAACGAGGCACGCTGGCCCGTTGGGTGCGGTCACCAAGATGGTCCAGGTGCCATTCTCGTCGCTGGCATAAATCTCCAAGAGCTGTCCGTCCTTGGTGATGCCGGAAGCTGCCCGTTGCTCCTGGTAAACCGCACGCAGCTGGTCGCGCAGCGAGTCATAGCTTCCGCAGGTTTCCGCCGCTGTTGGGGTTGCAACGCTGCCAAAGGCTAGCAGCCCGAGTAGCGTTCCGCCGATCTGCATTGAATGCATGACGGCCTCCATGTAGCTACGGGGTCGATTGACAGAAAGCAGACTGCGGCCTATTTGGAAACATTCCCCCAAGACATTGAGGAATGAATACCGAAAAACGCAGATTGTTGTGCCAAACTCTCGATTCTGTGTCGATTCATGCGATCCGCAAGCGCGAGCCTGGGGCGTCGTCGGCGGCGCCGCCACAAGGTCACATTGCGGATAGGCTATGATGCTGGAAGAGCCAGGTTTCGGTCAAAGGCTCGTCGCCGAGCCGAAGAAAGACGCGAAGCTCGACTGGACCGACAGCGTCCGACGTAAGATCGAATAATGTGCGCCAACGTCGCGTACTCGGCGTTTGCTCAGTGACGATCTCGACGATTGTGCCGGGGGTTGCGGTGAGAACCGCCTCAACCTCTATGTCGCGCGAAAGAGTATCGAGCGGCCCGCCGGCAAACTCCACCATGTATCGCGTCGATACGGCGCTCGGCGCGCGGCCTTTTGCGTGGCTCCGGTCTCGACGGGTAGCGACGCACTGGCCGAGTCCAATCGAGGGGTAGGGTTGTTGCGCTTGCCAATAAAGACGGTAGCGGAAAACGTAGGACTGTCCGGCACGCGCCTCTTCCTTCGGCACCCAGAAGGCGACGATGTTGTCGTCGTACTCGTGGTGGGTTGGGATTTCGACCAGCTGCACACTTCCGGCGCCCCAGTCAGCCAATGGCTCGACCCAAAGGCTCGGGCGTTTGTCATAGCGCACGCCGTCAAGGTAGTGGTCGAAATTGCGGTCGCGTTGAAGAAGGCCAAAACTGCGGATGTCCTTGCCGAGGAAACTGGAGACTGCGACTTCCGGTGGATTGTTGAGAGGGCGCCAAATCCGCTCGTCGCGGTTCGTCCAAAGCGTCAAGCCATCCGAGTCGTGCACTTCGGGCCGCCAGCCGACGGCATCGTGGTGGGAATGCTCTGCGTACCAAAACATTGAGGTTAAGGGTGCGATTCCGAGCCGCAAGACGTCTCGGCGCAGAAAGAGGTGCTTCTCGACGTCCATGACCACGCCGTCGCTGCGCCAGAGATCGAATCGGTAGGCACCTGCAATACTGGGGCCGTCGAGCAGGGCGAAGATTTCGACCGGGTTTTGCGACGATCCGGCTCCGCCAATGTAAAATTCCACGAAATCTGGGAACTCCTCGCGCCGAGAGGTGGCGGTATCGATCGCGATGCCCCGCGCCGAGATGCCATACTGCCCCAGGTCGCCGATGGCCCGGAAATAGGAAGCGCCGAGAAAGGCCGCCCAATCGTGGGTGCGCCAATGCTCCCTGTCGCGTGCCTCCTGCAGCCTGAAGCCGGCGAAGCCGGCATTCTCTGGCAGCTGACGTGCGACGCTGGCCTCGGGCATATCGAAATAGGATGGAGAATAAAGGATCTCGGCCGCCAAGCCATGATCGAGTCGATACATCGCCACCCTTTTGGGAAAAAGGGCGCCAAGATGAAAGAAGGTCACTGGGTAGAGACTTCCGCCACTCCGATAGAGCGACAGTTCGGTTCGAAATTTTATTTGCCCGTGTGCATCGTAATCGATCGAACGTACCAGTTCGGGCGCTGGACGGGGCGGAGCACGGTATGGCTCCTGTGCACGCCGATGGGCCCGATCTATCAGCGCCGCGAAGCTGAACTCGCGCTTGGGCGCCATATTTAGAGTATGGGCAGTAGGTGACTCTGGAAGAGCTATGCGCGGTAACAGCGGCGTCAGCAGGCCAGCAACGGTTGAAGCAAGAAATGCCCGCCGTGTGGGCGGCTGAGCCATGTCGTCACTCCAGTCGGCGGAAGATACGTTGAAAAAGTGCGCGCCAATCGAGCCCAAACGGGCCAAGCACTTGACGCGGGCGCGGATTTGAATAGCCGCGGCGCGGAGCGCTGTCGAAATTGCAAGCGCAAATCCCGCATCGCGTGCCCGGAGTTTTTGCGCCTGACCTTGAAAC